>CAMTVV010000247.1:0-8214 GCA_947085305.1 uncultured Nitrospiraceae bacterium | reverse complement strand
ATATAAGTTACCATATATAAGTGATTCTTTCTCGTTTTGTATGGGTTATTCCTTCCCCTCCCCTCAAGGGAGGGGGTCACAAATGGTATATTTGTAAATTCCAAGTCCCTAAGTAGAATTTCCTATGAGACTTGGCAGGTGATAAAAAGCAAGGACTGTGCCTGAATTCCTTTAATTTTGTCCTTCCCGGGAATGTCCTGAAAACAAAGGGTTTGGGGGTGACTTAGGGAAGGCATGTCTGAAGCTTTGATTTTAGGGCAAAAAGGTTAACGCTACAAATAGTAACAGAAAACTTTGTTAAGTGTAATTTTATTTGTTTTTCAATGAGTTAATTAATGCCACAAAAAGTAACAATAAGTGGCTCTAATGGGAATATTAGTAACTATTATCTATTTCTTCGGAATTCCCCATCTTTTTCTCTTTTCCCATAAGGACTTCCTTGTAATCCCGAGCAGGTCTGCAAGTTTCTGCTCAGAGTAACCGGACTGGTACCGCAGGATGAACTCCTTTGTGTAATCCTCTATGGAGAGGGTATTGTTAAACGCCTCGGTGAGAAAGGAGCTGGTAATCTTCAGCATTTCGGGCAGGTGCTCGGGGAAGATGGTATTGCTGTCAGTGATGAGCACCGCTCTCTCGATTATATTCCGTAGTTCCCTCACATTACCCGGCCAGTTGTAATCCATAAGAATCCTGAGGGCAGCGTCATCAATGAACGTTACCTGCTTCCCTATCTCCTGGGAGTATTTTTCGAGGAAATGCCTGGCGAGGATGAGGATATCCTCTTTCCGCTCCCTGAGGGGGGGTAATGTTATAGTCACCACATTTATCCTGTAATAGAGGTCCTCCCTGAGAATCCCTTCCCGGACTGCTTTTACGATATCCCTGTTTGTAGCAGCAATGATCCTCACATCAACAGTCCTGGACTGGACGCCGCCCAGAGGCCTCACCTCATGGTCATCTATCACCCGGAGCAACTTTGCCTGGAGCTGCTGGCCGAGTTCCCCAATCTCGTCAAGGAAGAGAGTCCCGCCGCTGGCTTCTTCAAAAAGCCCTCTTTTGGAGCCTGCCGCGCCGGTGAAGGCGCCCTTCACATACCCGAAGAGCTCTGATTCAAGGAGGTTCTCCGGTATCGCGCTGCAGTTAATGGGGACAAAGGGCTTATCGTGCCGCGCGCTGTTAAAGTGAATAGCCCTTGCTACCAGCTCTTTTCCCGTGCCGGTCTCGCCCAGAAGGAGGACATTGCTCCTGGAATCGGCAATCTTTTTCACCTCACTGATCAGTGAGGTGATTTCTTTACTCTCGCCGACTATTTTTTCGAAATCATACCTTTCCTCTATCTGCTTCCTGAGGATGACGTTTTCGGCCACGAGCGACCTTTCCCGCAGGGCATTTTTCACAATGCGTTTTATCTCTTCATGGATTATCGGTTTTATTACGTAATCATAGGCGCCTGCCCTCAGGGCGCCCACTGCTGTCTCTATGGAGGCATATGCGGTGATGATAATCACGAGCTGGTCGGGGAATTTCTCCCGTATCCTCCGCAGAAGTTCTATCCCGTCGATCCCCGGCAGGAGGATGTCCGAGATTATGAGGTCGTACGCCGCCGCCTCGAGGTTCTTGAGGGCGGCTTCAGCGCTGTTGACCGCGTCCACTTCGTACCCATCCCTCTGGAGCACCCTCTTCAGGGACTCACACAAGGTCTCCTCGTCTTCCACTATGAGCAGTCGTTCGTTCATTATCTCAAGATACCTTGAAATGCGTTTTTACCACAGAGATCACAGAGGGCACCGAGAAAAATAATTTCGTTACGCGTTACGTGTTACGGCAGCAATTCACGGTGAAATTGAAAACCCTTGAGATTGCTTCGCTCCGCTCGCAATGACAAAATAAGCTTTCGTAATCTGTCATTGCGAAGAGCCTTATCCTGAAGCAATCTATTCACTTTTTCGCCGTGAATTGCTGGTGTTACGGCATTCTCTGTGTTCTCTGTGGCTGAATTTTCATCCTCCTTAGCAAATATCATGTAATCATGGGCTTATACGTTTCGATGATGGCGCCCTGGAGTTTCGCTATGAGATTGAAGGCCTCTTTGAGTGTTTTTTTCTCGAGGTTGCCCAGCGTGTTGGGATTGATGAAATTGTCGGGATTCTTCCCTGTCTTCAGCTGCTCGAACTGGTGGTGGATTCTGAGGAACATGATGAACTCGAAGGCATGCGCAAGCTCGTCGGCATACTCCTTTACAACGGGATGTATTTCCTTGAGGGCATTGATCCTGCCGACGGTGGAGGTCTCCCTTATCCCCTTTTCGAGGGCAAAGAGTCTTACCGCATCAACCAGGGGAGCGATTCCCTTCATCTTCAGGTTGAACGCATTCTTATGCTCTCCGGTCTTTTCGACCACAAAGGCCTTAAGAAATCCTACGGGCGGGGTGTTCCTGATGATGGTGTTTGCCATATGGCCGAGAAAGATACCCTGACCTTCGAGCATGGATTTCAGGGAATCCCTTAACCCTTCGGCAAGGCTGAATTTTCCATAAAGGGGTCTGAAATCAAAGAATATCAATGATTTCAGCACTGCTTCCGGGGTCGGTGTGGTGATCCAGCCCGTAAAGTACCTCTTCCACTCCCTGAAGGGCTGGCGCCACCTGGGGTTGCTCGCCATATAATCCGCAGGGCAGATCGGGAATCCTATCTTTATAAGGCCGTCCTTTACAATGGAGGTAAAGCCTGAAAAATACTTTTTTGCTTCCTCTTCCTCTTCCGGGGATTCAGGGTCAGAGTAGATGATGGCATTGTCCTGGTCGGTCTTAAAGGTCTGTTCCCTGCGGCCCTCGCTGCCGAAGACTATCCAGCAGTAGGGAACCGGCGGGTGTCCATGCCGCCTCTCGGCGATTTCGAGGACCTTTTTCGCAAGCCGGTCGTTTATCTCGGTGATGATCTTTGTGATATTGCTCACCTTCACGCCCTCCTCGAGGAGGATCCCCACGATGTTGTTGATCTTTCCTGACACAGCGGTGAGCCCTTCGACGGTCTGCTGATTCTCGATATCATATGCAAAGGAGAGGGGGGATGTGCCCTGCAGCATCATGAGGTCGTGATTGGTCATGATGCCTTTCATGGTTCCGTCCCCTATGACGAGCATGTGGTGGATGTTGTATTTGATCATCTTCAGCACTGCTTCAAAGCAGGAATCCCCTGCATCCACCCTGATGAGGGAGATGGTCATGATATTCCTGACCGGCTCCGACACATCCCTACCTTTTGCAACCACCTTTTCCCTGAGGTCCTTGTCAGTGATGATGCCGGCCGGGATATTCCTCTTGTCGAGGACCAGGAGGGAGCTGATCTTGTTCTCCACCATGATCCGGGCTGCTTCCTGTATCGTCGCATCTTCCCTCAAGGTGAAGACCTCCTTGGCGATGTCTCCCACTGGAGTTGTGAACAGGAGACGGTCGCTGCTCCGTGAGAAGATGTCCTTGCTCTGCATCTCCCTGTATGTCCTGTCCACATATCTCGAGAGATAGTGCATGAAGTACTCCGAAAAGGGAGGACTCGTTTCAAGGAGCTTCAGGACCTTTTCCCTGGGGAGGATGTAGCAGATTGTATCGTCAACGGCAACGCATGTTGTCCTTTGCCTGTCCGTCCCCACCATGGAGAGGAAACCGAAGTTATCCCCTTCGCCCTTGTAGTCCATTGCCACCTCTTCTCCATCCTCCGATCGCATCATGACCTTTACCGCCCCCTTCTTTATGATTCTCAGATAATCGCTCGGAGGACCGTCCTGTTTCAGGATTACCGTATCCCTGGGGTAGAACTCCATGGACAGGCTGCCGGCAACGGACTTCAGCGCGGCATCATCGAGGAACTGGAAGGGAGGTTCCTTCTTGAGAAAATTTATCGCTTCTTCGAGAATCATAATAGTAGTAAGCAGTAAGCAGTGAAGACACCTTATGCCTCACGCCTTACCCCTTACGCTCAGTGGCTAAAGGCTTCTATCAACGCTCTTCACGGTTTTGCAACATTCCCTTGAGGACTTCTATCTCTTTTTTTAAGCGCCTATTCTCTGCCTGTAATTCCACCTGCTTAAGGGCATTCTTGACGATCTGCTTGATCTCTTCGTGCATCACGGGCTTCACTATATAGTCATACGCGCCGTACCTGAGGGCCTCAACCGCGGTTTCCAGGGAGGCATAGGCTGTCATCAGAACCACGATCTGCTCGGGAAGCTTATCCTTAATTTTCTTCAGGAGTTCAATCCCCGTCATCCCCGGAAGGATGATGTCCGTAATGATGACATCATAGAAGCCAGCTTCGAAGACCTCGTGCGCGGATTCAGCATTGTTTACGGTGTCTACTGAGTAGCCTTCCCTTTCGAGGACCCTTTTCAGGGACTGGCACAGGGTTTCCTCATCTTCAACGATGAGCAGCCGTTCATTCATTGTGTTCGATCGGGAGACGTATCACAAAAGTCGTCCCTTCCCCTTTCCTGCTTTTCACGGTGATGGTCCCATTATGCTCCCTGATTATACCATAACAGATACTCAGGCCCAATCCTGTTCCCTTGCCCGGGGCTTTGGTAGTGAAGAAAGGATCGAATATCCTGTCCAGAACCGATTCGTCAATCCCGGCGCCCGAGTCAGTGAAGACCACCTCAATGAAGCCGGCCGCTTTTTTCATCGAAATGCCCAGGCTGCCGCCGTCGGGCATTGCGTCCAGGGCATTGATCATAAGATTCAGGAAGACCTGCTGGATCTTGTCGGGGTTCACTTTCAGGAGCGGGATATCCTCGATGTCGGTGGCGAGCTGGATATTCTTGAATCTCTTGTCATATTTCACCAGGTTGATGGTGCGGTCGAGGATCTCCGAAATATTGGAGACGGTCTTCTCTGCGGAAGACAGCCTTGCAAAGTCCCCGAGGCTTCTCACGATCTTCACGATCCTCTCTATGTGGCTGTTGATGGTTTTTAACGATTCCCCGGTGAATTCCGTGTCTTTCTCCGCGCCCATCGTCAATGACCTGAGCTCCTGCACAAGGGAAGAGATGGATGCGAGGGGGTTGCCGATCTCGTGGGATATGCCTGCGGTGAGCTTCCCGATACTGGCGAGCTTTGATGCCTGGAGCAGTTTCTCCTCCATCTTCTTCTTTTCCGTTATGTCTTCCAGGATGACGACATATCCTCCTGAGGGGTCTTTAAAGGGGCTGATATTTATCTTGAAGGACTGGAGCGAGGGGGTCTGCACCGTCATCTCCCTCTGCTCGCTCTGCATGAGGGTCTCCTTTGTTATCCATGGAAGCAGGTCGATGATGGGCCTGTTGGACGCCTCGGATTTCTTTATCCCTGTAACCGTTTCCATCTCCTTGTTCCAGTATTTCACCCTCAGGAAGGAGTCAATGGTCACGATGCCCGCAGGCGCGCTCTCTATGATGTTTTCGCTGAACTCCTTGAGGTACGCAAGATTCCTGTTCGCATCCGCCAGCTCCTGGCGCGAGAACCTCAGGCTCTCGGTGATATGCCGTATGGATTCGGAAAGTTCGCCCCTCTCTTTTTCTGTGAGCACGAGTTTGTCTTCAAAGATGATGGCTGCCATGGATGACCCGATGGCGCCGGAGAGGGCCTTCTCTGCCTCATCCCGCAGCTCGAAGAGCTCCTGTGAAGAGAGCTCCTCCCCTTTTTTGCTCTTTCTCGAAAGATAGCCCTGGATGATGTCCTTCGCTTCTGTCCGGCCTATGTACTGGGCGAGGATATCTTCGATGTCCATTACCGTATATGAGCTCCCGTGGGCAAGTTCCCTGACCTTCTCGTAGGACTCCACAAAGACGAGAGACTGAATCTCTTCTTCCTTTGACTGTCTTGTGAATACAGAGACTCCGACATAGGCAATGAGATTGAAGAACATGCCCCAGAAAAGGGAATTTCCCCATTTGCCGAGGGCCTTGATACCGAAGAGGTTGTGGGGGTTCAGTATCTCTGAATTTATCAGGTACCCGATAATGCCTACATCCGTTACAATGCCTGCCTTGACAAGGGCGGGAATGATGAGGGTATAGAACCAGACTACAAATCCTGCGAGTAGCCCGGCTGCCGCCCCTGCCTTTGTCCCCCTTTTCCAGTACAGGCCGAGGAAGAACGCGGGGGCAAAGATGCTCACCGCCTCAAAGGACTTCAGGCCTATATCCACGAGGGTGTAAAACTCGCCGATGGATGAGGCGAAGAGATACCCCATATAGACGATGCCCAGGATGACGAGCCTCTTGATATTCAGGATCACCGCAGGGAATCTGCGCGCGTCATGATAATTGACGAGGGCCGGCATGATGATGCTGTTCATCACCATGGTGCTGAGCGCCAGCGCTTCGACAATCACCATTGCGGTTGCAGCCGAAAACCCGCCGATGAAGGCAAAAAGGGATAGGTACTTGCTCCCGTGATTCAGGGGCAGGGTGAGGACAAAGTAGTCAGCCATCTTTCCGGTGCCGCCCAGGAGAAGGCCGCCAAAGGCTATGGGCAGGACAAAAATATTTATAAGGAAGAGATAGAGGGGGAAAAGCCAGGCGGCCTTTGCGATGTGCCGTTCGTCATAGTTCTCCACAACCGCCATCTGGAACTGCCTCGGCAGGAACATTATGGCCATCATCGAAAGGAAGAGGAGGGACATCCATTCGGCGTACTCTGTTCCGGTCCCTATGCCGATGAAGAGGAGCACGGAATGTTCGGAATCCTTGATCCTGCTGAGGATGTCGCTGAAACCGTCGAATAAGCCATACGTTACAAAGAGCCCCACAAAGAGGAAGGCCACGAGTTTCACGATGGACTCGAAGGCGATGGCAAAGACGAGCCCTCCGTGGCGTTCGGAAGCGTCAAGGCTCCTTGCCCCGAAGATGATGGCGAAGATCCCGAGGATCAATGTAATGAAAAGTCCGGCAGCGGCGCTTCCCGCCACTTCGCCGGAAATGATCGTGAACGTGGTGATGATCGCCTTGATCTGCAGGCCGATGTAGGGGGTGATCCCGATGACAGCGATGAAGGTGACAAGGGAAGAGAGGAAAAGGGATTTTCCGTAACGCGAGCCGATGAAGTCGGATAAGGTGGTGATCCTGTTCGCCTTTGCGAGTCTCACGACCTTCCTGAGTACAACCATCCACAGCGCTGCCATAAGGGTCGGTCCAAGGTATATGGTGAGGAAGGATAACCCTGAAGTGGCTGCCTTCCCAACGCTCCCGTAAAAGGTCCACGACGTGCAGTACACTGCCAGGGAGAGGGAGTAGATGTAAGGGTTGTTGACGATGCTCTTGCCCTTCTTCTCCTGCCTCTCCGCATAGTACGCAATGGCGAACAGGAGGAAGAGGTAGCCTAAAACAATTCCAAAGAGGTTATATGGCGCAAACATCTCTATACGTTTTTATGAGAATCATTTATCCGTCTTATACTTGCGCGCCGCAAAGGCGATGAGGATTATAAAGAGGATCCATATGACAAACAGATAGGCTGCCACGCTCGTATGGAATATCTCAATGATGGGCCAGTTGAGTCCTAAAAGACCGAGGATAAAGATGAATACCCAGATTTCCGTATTTTTCATGCCATCCCTCCCCTACCCTTTTTCATTATAACTCAATACCACCCCCTTTGTCATTGCTCCGAAAATACCCCCTTAGTCCCCTCCCGCAAGGGGCGGGGATTTGTAAGGAAATTCAATTTTCTATGTCTATTATTTATTATTAGGTTAGGACTATGTAATCCATTACATAATTTATAGAAACCGATTACATAGCCGTAGGGGCAATTTATGAATTGCCCTACATTAAATAGATGTCCCAATTTCTAAACTGACCGTCTCTCAATTTGTGGTATAATTTCTTTATAACATAGGAGGTGATTATAAATGAAGGCGTTAGAGATAAATGACAGACTCGAAGGATTGATAAGCGAACTGGAATTCAAGGATGTAAAAGAAGTAATAAAAGATTCTTTAGTCACTGAAATTCTTTACAGGATTTCCAAGTTCATTGATGAGGCAAATTGGTTTAATGATAAATATGGAAGAACCCTGGAGGAGTTCAAAAAAGAATACGAATCTAAAGCGGAAGATTATGAAAACTACGATGACCTGATGGCATGGGAATTTGCACAACAGGGGAAAGAATACTGGGAGAAAAAGCTGGAAGAACTGAAAAGTGTTCTATAAACTTGTCGAAGAATTTTCAGACATTATT
>CAMTVV010000246.1:0-10810 GCA_947085305.1 uncultured Nitrospiraceae bacterium | reverse complement strand
CATTGTCTTGACGCCGCCAGTCCCCTCTGTTAGTATTTACCCATGGTGAAGGATAAGCTCTCACAAGTCCCCACAAAACCCGGCGTATACATATTCAAGGGCCATAAGGACAGAGTCCTATATGTGGGAAAAGCTAAAAATCTGAAAAATCGCCTGAAAACATATTTTCAAAGACCATTTAACCTCGACATGAGAAAGTCTTCCATGGTAAAACTCATTACAGACTTCTCTTATATTATAACAGAAAATGAACTCGAGGCCCTCATACTGGAGGCAACCCTCATAAAACAGTATAAACCACGCTTTAATGTGGTGCTGAGGGACGATAAGAATTATCCGTACCTGAAACTCACCATAGGTGAGGAATGGCCGAGATTGCTGGTAGTCAGGAGGATCGTGAAGGACGGCAGCCTTTATTTCGGGCCTTATGTCCCGGCTCAGAGCATGTGGGACGCCCTCGCCTTTATCAGACGAAACTTTCCGATACGAATATGCAACTATGCGCTGGACAAACCCATAAGACCCTGCATCCAGTATCAGATGGGCAGATGCCCGGCTCCCTGCGCGTCCAAAATTTCCCGTGATGATTACATAAAGATAGTAGAAGAAGTGAGGCTCTTCCTGAGCGGTGAGCGGGGCGAACTCCTTGAGGGTCTCGAAAAGAAGATGACGGCGCTTTCTGAAGAACTCAAATTCGAGGAAGCTGCGAGGATCAGGGACAGAATCAGAAATATCCGGCATGTGTGGGAATCCCAGAGGGTCGTTGCACCGGAACTCGGAGATATGGATGTAATCGGCTTTTATTCAGATAACGTTGCTGCACTCTTCAATGTCTTTTTTATAAGAAACGGCGTACTCATCGGGACAAAGGACTTTTACCTGAAAGATGTCGGGGCGGCATCTATGGGAGAGCTCATCCATTCTTTCATCGAACTCTTTTATGCAAAGGAAATTATCCCTCCGGATGAGATTATTGTTATGTCAAAACCTGATGACCGCCGTAATCTTACCGCATGGTTAAAGAAACAAAAGGGCGGCAAGGTCGGGATAAGAGTCCCCCGGGATGGAAAAAGACAGGAACTTCTAAAAATGGCGGCTGAAAATGCTGAACAGATATTCAGGAGCAAGAAAGATATGAGGGGAGATGAAAGACTGAAAGCGATAAAGGACCGGCTGAAGCTGCCCTTTGCGCCCCGCAGCATCGGCGCCTTTGACGTATCCACCACGTCGGGGACTGAATCAGTAGGCGCATTCATCTACTGGCATGAAAACGAATTTATGAAGGACAACTACCGTCATGTGAGGATCAAGGGTGTCCCTGGGATAGATGATTATTCCATGATGAGCGAACTCATTACAAGGACATTGAAGAATCTCGGGGAGACGATACCCGATCTCATAGTGATCGATGGCGGGAGAGGACATCTGGAGATTGCGAGGGATGTTATCGAAACAAACGGAATAACGCTCAGTGACGGCAGGCAACCCATGCTCATTGCAGTCGCGAAAGACCCGGACAGGGCATTTACCCTCTCTTCCGACGTCGTTACCCTCGAAGACAGAAGCCCGGATTCCCTCCTCCTGAAGAGGATTCGTGACGAGGCGCACAGGTTTGCTGTGACCTTTCACAGAAAACTCCGCGACAAGAGACTGATGAAATCCCCCCTTGAAGATATCCCGGGGGTTGGAAAGAAAAGACGGTTTGAACTTTTGAGGTTTTTTGGTAGTATAGAAGCGATAAGGAATGCTTCCGTTGACGAAATAGCGGGCATTAAAGGGTTTAACAGAAAGGTTGCGGAAAATGTCTTCCGTGAATTAAGGAGGCAATAAATGGTGCGCATACTGTTGCTTATTTTAGTTCTGCTGCTCCCCTTTCCCGCAGATGCAGCGTATAAGGTCTATCTCAAGAATGGTTCGGTAATGTCCGGGGTCAGCTTCTATGAAAAGAAAAACGGGGAAGTCACCATCTATTTCGGCGGTGGGTCCATCGTGGTAGCGGAAAAAGATATCCTGAAGATTGAAGAGACAGGGGCGCCGGAAAAGGACTTCCGCGCTCCTGATGTCCCCGGCAGACAGGAAGAGGCGCCTACCGTAGCGCCGCCTGACGTAGAGGCGGGGAATAAGAGCGCAAGGATAGATGCATTACGGGCCGAACTGGATTCAGTTAATTCAGAGATTCGGGCGGTGGAAGAAGAAGAGGCAAGAATAGTCAAAGCGATCAACGACCGGAAAGGGGCCCGCCTGAGCTATAACGTTTTACAATTAAGACAACTGGAAAGTGATCTGGCTCCGCTTCAGCAGGAGCTTTCGAACATTCAGGTAAAAAAGGGCGCTCTCTATCAGAGGAGAACTACCATAGGGAGCGAACTGAGGTCCCTGGAATAGCGAACCGCCGGGACATATCCTCCATGAATATCTTCATATCTGGCTCCCTGGCGTATGACCGGATCATGGACTTTCCGGGGAAGTTTTCCGATCATATTCTCCCTGACAAAATTCATATCCTGAATGTCTGCTTCACTGTCAACGGCATGGTCGAAAAATTCGGAGGGACTGCCGGCAATATCGCTTATTCCCTGAGCCTTCTCGGCGAGCGTCCTCTCATCCTTGCGACCATAGGAAAAGACTATGAGCGGTATTTCGCATGGCTCAAGGATCATAACATACCCCTTGACGGCATCAGGATTATAAATGAGGAATTCACCGCAGGAGCCTATATTACTACAGACCGCGCCGACAACCAGATTACAGGGTTCAACCCGGGGGCCATGAAATACCAGTCACAGTTTACCTTCGACAGTATTGATCCTGACCATTCCCTCTGTCTCATCGCTCCGGGCAACCTCACAGACATGGCCGAATATGCGGAAACCTGTAGGGGTAAGGGAATTAAGTATATCTGCGATCCCGGGCAGTCCCTTACAGGATGGGAGGGGAAAACCCTCACCCAATGGATTGATGGTTCGATGATGCTCATCTCCAATGATTATGAGCTTGAGCTGATTATGCGAATGACAGGAATCGACAAAAAAGGACTGCTGAGACTGACAAAGACTATTGTCACGACCCTCGGAGAAAAAGGCTCCCTCATCAGCATTTCCGGCGATGATATGCGTATACCGGCTGCAGAGCTTCATGATGTGGTGGACCCCACCGGAGCAGGGGACGCTTTTCGTTCGGGGCTCATCAAGGGACTCGTCATGGGCAGGGATACAGTCACCGCTGCAAAGATGGGATCCGTTGCCGCGGCATATGCCATTGAAAAATACGGCACACAGGAGCATCACTACTCATATGAAGACTTCTTAGAGAGATTCAGAACCAACTTCGGGGAAATATAGGGAAGGACACCGGGCTTGCATCCGGTAAGCTCATATGATCAATGAAGCAGCATTAAAAACCTACCTCAAGAAAAAATTCAATGTTGCTCATGTGGATATCCGAAAGCTCGGGTCAGGCGTTCAGGGCTCCGGGTTCCTCGTGGAGATGGATACAGCGGAGGGCATTAAATCCTACGTTCTGAAGGACCTTATTCCCGAGGGATTGGGGCATGACTACCCTTCTGACAGGGCGGCGGTATTCCTCCTTGACCTTGATGAGTACAAAAATCTGCCGAAACATGTTAAGGCCATTGATGTGCTGGCTGAGAAGGAGAACGGCTCGATCATCTCCATCGGGGGCGGCAACGAATATTATCTCCTCATGGAGCAGGGAAAGGGGCGAGATTATTTCCATGACCTGAATGAATTTTCCGGCAAGGACAGGCTTGGCGTTTCAGACATCAGGAAGATAGAGTCAATGACCTCTTACCTCGCGGAGATCCATTCGGTTAAGAAAGATTCCAGGACTCTCTACCGGCGGAAGATACGGGACACCATAGGACATGGAGAATGCCTCATGGGTGTCCTTGATACGTATCCTGATGGAACCCTTTCCTACAGGGAAATGGCGGAGATAGAGAAAAAAACCGTGGAGTGGAGGGCCCGTCTCAAGCCGGAGTATAAGAGGTTGTGCCGGATACATGGGGATTTTCATCCCGGCAACATATGGTTCACCTCCAAAGAAACGGGGAAACTGGGAAACGGGGAAACAATTGACTTTATATTGCTCGACCGGAGCCGAGGTCCGTGGGGTGAGCCTGCAGATGATGTGACCGCCCTCACCATAAATTACATTTTCTTTTCAGTGAAACATCACGGGAAGGTTAAGGGACCTTATCTCGAAGGGCTCAAGCTCTTCTTTGATGATTATGCGAGACAGACAGGCGACAGCGATATATATTCCGTCGTCCAATTATTTTATGCCTTCAGGGGCGTCGTAGTTGCGAATCCGGTCTTTTATCCCGAACTCACCTCCGAGCAGAGAGGCATGATCTTCAGGTTCATCAATAATGTCCTTGATTCCGAGAGATTCGAGGTGGAGAAGGTGAATGAGTATCTCGGCTGAGATACAAAGAGTCACTTCCCCCGGTAAAGCGGCTTGGTCTTCTCCATAAAAGCCCGCGTTCCCTCTCTGAAATCTTCTGTTGACGCCACCAGTCCGAAGTAGTCGGCGCCGAGGAGCGCAGATTCCTCCAGGGTAAGATTGAGCCCCCGGTGGATCGCCTCCCATGTCATACGCACGGCTACGGGTGAATTCGCCAGGATGGTGACGACAAGGTTTTCCGCTTCCCGGAGCAGTCGTTCCCCGTCAACAACCTTATTGACGAGCCCCAGATGCTGCGCCTCTTCTGCGCTGATCTGCCCTCCCGTAAGGAGGAGTTCGGCTGCCCGCGCTTTTCCGATGAGGCGGGGCAGCCTCGTTGTGCCACCCCAACCGGCAACCGCGCCGATGCGCACCTCGGGATGCCCGAGTTTTGCGTTCGGGACAGCAACGCGGAGCATGCATGCCTCTGCCAGTTCAAGCCCTCCGCCGAGGGCATACCCGTTGATCGCGGCAACAACGACCTTGCCCAATGTTTCGATCCGGTTATTCACGGTTACCGCTAACTGCGCCAGCCGCCTCACTTCAAGGGGTGTGGCCTGATTGAGAAACTTGATATCTGCGCCGGCAGAAAAAGCCCTGTCACCCGCTCCTGTTATAATTGCAGCGTTGACCGCATCGTCTGTCCGAATCCTGTCAAGAACAGACAGGAGTTCCTGCAGCAGATCGATATTCAATGCATTGAGTACTTCCGGACGGTTCAGGGTGATCCACCCGATACCACCCTTCTCCCTGTAAAGAATACATTTCAAGTCTGACATTTTCGCCTCCTTGAAAGACCGTTGATTGCTCCCGGTAATCTACACCCTTTGACAGGCTCAGTCAACTCTTCTTTTGTAAGTGCCGAGCCAAAATAAAAATGTCCTTGGGCAGTCTTTAAGTGGAAGAGGGGGACGGATGAACCGCCCCCTCGTATCGAGTATTAAAGTTTGAAAGGATTCATGAAAAGAATAATCAGCACTACGACCAGTGCGTAAATAGCGAGAGACTCTATCATCGCCAAGCCGATGATGAGCGTTGTCGTGATTTTGCCGGATACGCCCGGATTTCTCGCAACACCTTCGCAGGCCTTGCTGAGACCGACGCCCATGCCTATGCCCGTGCCGAGAGCGGCAAATCCGATAGCAAGGCCGCAACCCAGCGCAGCTATGGCGTAATAAAATATCTTTGAATCAGTAAGTTTTGCCGCCTCCTCAGCAGATGCAACAGGCGCAAATATCCCGATAACGACTGCTGTGAGGGTCAATACTACAGCTAATCTGCTCATTTTCATACCTCCTTTCCGGTTATATTTCTCAATGTGCCTCTTCAACTGCGCCCGCCAAATAGAGAGTGGTAAGAAGCACAAAAACAAATGCCTGTATTACACTCACCAGAACTCCAAGCCCGAGGATCACAACCGGCACGATTATAGGCGCCAGTAATCCGAGCGCAAAGAGTATCATATGCTTTGCCACCATATTGCCGAAAAGCCTGACAGAAAGGGTGACGGGTCTTACAAGATGGCCGATGACCTCTACGAAAAACATCATTATCATCAAAGGCAGGGCATAGACAGACCTGAGAGGACCTAAAAAATGGTTTATGTACTTAATCCCATGAACCTTTACCCCGTAATATTGATAAATAAGAAATACAGGCACAGCTAAGGAAGCGGTTGTATTTATATTGCTCGTTGCTGCTGTAAAGCCCGGGATCAGCCCCAAAAGATTGCAGAGCAGTATATAAAGACCTATAGTTCCTATCAGCGGGAAGAAATGTCTTCCCCAGCGGTGTCCTATATTGTCCTCCGCCAATTTGAGCAAGGCTTCTACCAAAACTTCAACGAAATTCTGAGTCCCTTTCGGGACAAGGGAAAGGGACCCCCTCACAATAAGGGCCACGCAGATCAGGATCAGTGACGATAAGAATGCATAAGAAACATAATGGGGCACTACATGCGGATCAATTATTATATCCATTAACAGGGATTCTTCTGCCGCAGCCACTTTGTCCTCCAGAGCTGAATTTTCGATCCGAGATTCGGGTCAAATTATACTAATGGAGGAAGCTCCGAATGTCAAGGGAAAAGAGATTAAAAAATTAAATGGACATATCAGCAAAAAAACCGCTCTTAAGGCTTAAATATCAATACCCTTTTGATGCCGGAATAATCCCTTATTACCGCCAGGCATCTCAGACCGCAATCCTCTGCTATGCAGGCCGCGTCGTCTGCCTCTCCCCGGCCGACTTCGATCAGGATAATTCCGCCGCTGCATAGATAGTCACGCGCAGCAGAAAAAATATTTCGGTAGAAATGAAGGCCGTCTTCGCCTCCGTCCAAGGCATCCAGGGGTTCCCATCCCGATATCTCAGGTTGGAGGTTCCTTATCTCTGAATTCTTTATATAGGGCGGGTTCGAGACGATTATGTCAAATGTTCTGCCCTTCACCGGTTCGTACAGATCGCCTTTCAGGAACGTGACATTTTGGATATCATTGATACTCGCATTCATCATTGCGTACTCTAACGCCTTTTCCGATATATCAGTGCCGAAGACCTCAGCCGCCGGGAACTCCTTAGCAAGAGCAACCGCAAGACAACCGCTGCCTGTGCAAAGATCTAAAATACGTGACGCGTAATGCGTAACACGTGATGAGTTCGTGACCTCGCTAGTTGCGTGTAACGTGTAACGTGTAACGGCCTTTATCGCTTCTTCCACTATCAGCTCCGTCTCCGGGCGAGGGATGAGAACCCCGGGGCCGACACGTATCTTTAACCCATAAAAATCAACATGCCCGATGATATACTGGAGAGGCTCCCTCTTGCCTCTTCTTTCGAGAATCTTCTTGATATCTTCCATCTGGAAAAGGGAAAGAGGCGGATTATCCCTGTAAAGAGCAACTTTTTCTATCTCCATGCATTGCGTAAAAATAATCTCGGCTTCCTTGTGGGAATCCTCAATCCCGTATCCCCCAAGAACTGCGGAGACTTCCCGTAACCCGTCAATGGCCCTCATCATCTACAGCTCCTTCAGCCTTTCGGTTTGATAGTGGGTGGTCAGGGCGTCAAGAATCTCATCAAGGTTCCCTTCCAGCACCTGTTCCAGCTTGTGCAGGGAGAACCCTATCCTATGGTCCGTCACCCTGTTCTGCGGGAAATTATACGTCCTTATCCGCTCGCTCCTGTCACCGGTGCCGACCTGGGTCTTTCTCTCCAGGGCACGCTCCTTTTCCTGCCTCTCCGTCTCCAGCTCGTAGAGCCGTGAACGCATGACCTTCATCGCCTTTTCCCTGTTCTTTATTTGTGAGCGTTCATCCTGGCACTGGACGATCATGCCCGTGGGAATATGGACGATCCTCACCGCGGAATAAGTGGTGTTCACGCTCTGTCCACCGGGACCGGATGCGCAGAAGGTATCGACCCGGAGGTCCTTCTCCTCCACCTTGATATCCACATCCGCAGCCTCGGGGAGAACCGCCACGGTAGCTGCAGAGGTATGGATCCTTCCGGAGGCCTCTGTGACAGGCACCCTCTGGACCCTGTGCACGCCGCTCTCGTACTTGAGTCTGCTGTAGGCGCGTTTCCCCTCTATGGCTGCGATGATCTCCTTGAGCCCTCCAAGCCCGGTTGGGCTTGAATCTATCACCTCCACCTTCCACCGTCTGGATTCTGCATATTTTGCATACATCCTGAAAAGGTTGGCGGCAAATAGCGCTGCTTCCTCGCCTCCGGTTCCCGCCCTTATCTCCAGGATTACGCTCTTTTCATCCCTGGGGTCCTTCGGAAGGAGCATGACCTTGAGTTCTTCCTCTATGACAGGTTTTTTCCCCCTGAGTTCTTCCAGCTCCGCCTGGGCAAGTTCCCTGAGGTCTCCGTCTCCTCCCCCCAGGATCTCTTCAGCCTCCTCTATGCCGGATATGATCTTTCTGTACTCGCCGATCTTTTCCGCAAGGGGCTGGAGGTCTGACTGCTCCTTTGAATACTTCTGGTACTGCTGGGGATTGGAAAAGACCTCCGGATCCATGATGAGCCGGGTCAGTTCTTCATACTTTTCTTCTATGGTCTTAAGCTTCTCGAGCATCTTTTTCCTCTAAAAGTAAAACCTCTTTCACCGCCCTTATGGCGACTTCTATCTGGGAGTCATCTGGTTCCCTCGTGGTGAGCTTCTGCAGAAGCAACCCCGGAAGTATCATGAGCTGAATAAGGGCATTCTCTTTCATCCTGGCCGACAGCCGTAACAGCTCGTAGGAGATCCCTGCGATCAGGGGGATCAGGATAAGCCTGGAGAGGAACTTTCCCCAGAAAGGCCATGCCTGGGGGATGAAGGAAAACAGGAGTATGCTGATCACCATCACAATAAGGAGAAAACTGGTGCCGCACCTTGGATGCCGAGGGCTGAATGCCCTCACGCTCTCAATGTCCAGATCCCTCCCCGCCTCATAGGCATGGATGACCTTGTGCTCTGCTCCGTGATACTCGAATATCCTCCTCATGTCCTTCCACAGCCCTATGGCAAATACATACAATAAAAAAATCAGCACGCGTATGATGCCGTCCGTCAGATTGAAGAGAAAAGAACTCGTTGCAACCCCGCTTACCGCCAGGCCCATGAGCTTTGTAAGGTAGAGGGGCAGAAGTAGGAACAGCCCGATACCGAGTCCCACCGCAAATATGATTGTGGATGTCATGGCAAAGGGACTCAGGGGCTTTTCATCTTCACCTGTGTATGCCTTGCCGGCTGAAAATTCTATAGCCTTGATCCCGATGGCAAGGGCGTGACCGAGGCCCACAACACCCCTCACCAGAGGCAAACGAAAGAACCCGGGAAGTCTCTCGAGCGCCTCCTTCTTTATGTGTATCTCTCCCGTCTGGTCCCTCACTGCAACGGTCCAGCCGGAAAGCGTTTTCATCATCACGCCTTCAATGACTGCCTGTCCTCCAATATTCTTCATAGCATACCCCTTTTTTGTCAAAAAAAAGCCGTTAGCCACGAACATATGACTAACGACTTTCGACTGATCATCGCTACTTTTTTGCGTATTTTCTCTTAAACTTCTGCACCCTTCCTTCAGCGTCCATGAGCTTCTGTTTGCCGGTGAAAAAGGGATGACACTTGGAGCAGATGTCCACATGGATCACCGGTTTTGTGGACTTCGTGGCAAAGTTCTCGCCGCAGGCACATGCCACCTTTGCCTCTTTATAATCGGGATGAATTCCTTCTTTCAAATCAGTCCTCCTAAAAAAAGTTTATTTATTTTACTGTATCAGGCATGCTTTTGGCAACAGGCCCGCATCATTCAAGAAATAAATCTATCAAGCAAGATGTCTTCCAGATTGCGCCGCGAATCAAACACAGCCAGGACATAAACGGTCTGACCGGATATTCTGTAAATAATCCGCCAGGGAGCAAGAAACAATTCCCTGTAAATGATAATCCCGTGCTCCTTTAGTTCGGGAACAATTCGCCCCCTTTCAGGCACGGCACTCAAACTCAGGGCCTTCTTCCGGAGTCTTTCCAAAATCAGCAAGGCAGTGTCAGGTCTGTCTCCAGCGATAAAATCAACAATCGCAGCCAAGTCATGCTCGGCGGTATCCGTCCATCTGACGGCATATCTACGGTTCATCGATATGGCGTTGTTTACCGGATTTCAGCTTATTCCTAAGCCTTTTGAAAACTTCTTCCTGGTCACAGGTCCTGCCAAGACGGACGTCTTCCTATCCATGGGTAAGCAGCTTCATCAAACCTATCGCTGACTTAATGCGCTCATAGGATTCAGGGTCTTGCAAAACAGCGCGCGGCTCTCCGTTTTGCGTGATTATAACCGGTCTGTGCGTTTCGTTGATTTGAGCAAGTATATCTGCAGCCCTTGACTTTAGATAGGTAACCGGTCGAATGTCTTCAGCAATCTTCATAACTCTACCTCCTGTCCGAATAATGTACCATAAAAAGACCGTTAAAGCAATAGGCAGAAAAAAATGACCTTGTTCTAATTTGGCATTACACAGGCCCGGTTGACTTCTGCCGAGTTGCATCTATAAGCACAACCGTATATTTGTTGGAACGTCGAGGTAGCCTGACTCGCCCTTCGTGAGTTTCAGAGAAATATTATGGCACCCTTTCCCCATAAGATCAGTGTCGAATTCTGCCCTCCAGCCAACGGAAAAATGCTCATAATACTCTTCTCCAAGACCGAAGTATCTCGCCACGTCGGGCCTGTTATACCGGAAAGCCACCCAGGTAGATACCTTATTGTCAATGGCAACCCCTTATGCGGCTGCTGTCTTGGCTGCCTTTTTCTCAGCCGCTGCCCAAAATACCTCGGGCGCGTTGAATGTGCCGTCAATG
>CAMTVV010000245.1:0-3742 GCA_947085305.1 uncultured Nitrospiraceae bacterium | reverse complement strand
TTTAATGATATACTTGTTGTGAAGGATACTTTTATCTCCTTCATAAGGCTCACCTCCTATATTTTTTTCTGCTAAAAAGTATACGGTGAGCCTTATTTATTTTCCATCACGGAATTAGGGATGCTTCCATCCGCATCCGGTTTAAGAACAACCTCAAGCCCGGAGACGTTTTCCTCTGCCGTTAGCATCAAAATCTTCTTAGGGACGATGACGATATTGATTATTTCTATCCCTTTGGTTATTGTAATTTTATCAGCTATTCAACACTGGAGGTATTTATGGACATAAAGAAGTACGTCGTTGAGCTGGCGATGGAAGCGAAGGCCGGGGCAAGGTCTCTGGGACGGGCATCGTCTGCGCAGAAGAACCTTGCCCTTGTGAAGATGGCAGAGGCTTTGAAAAAAAGAAAAGCAGAGCTCATCTCTGAAAACAAAAAAGATATAAAGCATGCGGAAGAGAAAGGGCTCTCAAAGGCATTGATCGACAGGCTTACCCTCAATGAGAAAAGGATAGACGAGATGGCGCAGGGCCTTGTCGAGGTCTCGCAGCTCCCTGACCCTGTGGGAGAGGTGATAAAGATGTGGAAAAGACCCAACGGCATGACCGTGGGGAAGATGCGTGTCCCCATAGGTCTGATAGGGATCATCTACGAGTCGCGGCCCAATGTGACTGCTGACGCAACCAGCCTCTGCCTGAAGGCGGGCAATGCGGTCATCCTCCGCGGCGGCTCAGAGGCGATTCATTCCAATAAGGCGATCGTAAAGATCCTAAGGAACGTTGCAAGGGCAGAAGGGATTCACGAAGGGGCTATAACCTTTATAGACATCCCGGACAGAGAGGCGATTATGGAGATGCTGAAGCTTGAGGGCATCATAGACCTCATCATACCAAGGGGTGGAGAGGGACTTATAAGGACGGTGACTGAGAACTCCCGCATTCCGGTGCTGAAGCATTATAAAGGGGTCTGTCATGTCTTTGTTGACAGGGATGCTGATCTCATCATGGCGGAAGAGATATGCTTTAATGCAAAGGTTCAGAGGCCGGGGACATGCAACGCCATGGAGACGATGCTCGTTGACGGGGCTATTGCCGAAGGATTCCTGCCCGGGATGCTGAAGAGATTTGAAGATGCCGGCGTTGCCTTGAGGGGATGCCCGAAGACCCTCTCAGTCTACCCCTCTGTCACTGAGGTGAAAGAAGAGGATTACTATAACGAATACCTTGACCTGATCCTGAATGTGAAGGTTGTGAACGATATGGAAGATGCTATGGAGCATATCGCAAAGTACGGCTCTGCCCATTCCGATTCCATCGTCACCATGAACTATGACAAGGCCATGAGGTTCTTAAGGGAGGTGGATTCCTCGGCAGTGTTTGTGAATGCCTCCACAAGGCTCAATGACGGCTATCAGTTCGGCCTTGGCGCGGAGATCGGCATATCCACCGACAAGATACACGCAAGGGGCCCCATGGGGCTTGAGGAGCTCACCTGCACAAAGTTCATCGTCTTCGGCAGCGGACAGTTGAGGGAATAAGGCCGTAATGCGTGACACGTTAAGCGTGATGGGTTTATACTGGATGCCGGATCAAGTCCGGCATGACAGAAAAGGATTTCTTATGTATCCTTACTATGGGCCTCATTAGTAATAGGTCAGGCATCTTGCCTGACAGCAGGGAATATAAAAGAAAAGATTTGTCAGGCTGGAAGCCTGACCTATTGCAATGATTCCACAGAATATAAACTTTTTCAAAAGCCGCTCATGATCGCCCTTCTGTCATCCGTCCCTGAAGAGGGCACGCTGTTCATCAGGCAATTGAAGAAAAAATCAGTCATGGCCGGGAAGTCTGTGTATAACGGCAGGATACACGGCAAAGAGGTGATCTGCATGGTATCCGGCATGGGCAAGGTCAATGCAGCCCATGCGGCAACGCTGCTCATTGAGAAATTTTCCCCTGACAAGATCATCCTTTTCGGCGTGGGCGGCGCCTATCCGTCCGCCGGTCTCAGTGTCGGAGATATTGCGTTGGCGGAAAAGGAGGCATACGGTGACGAAGGGGTTTTGACCAATCAGGGTTTTCTGAAGGCCGAGTTTATCGGGATACCTCTGGTGAAGAGTGGGCGAAGGAGGTTTTTCAATGAATTTCCGCTCGACAGGAAACTTGTCGAAAGAGCTGTCGAGTCTTCGTTACGCGTTACGCGTTACGCGTCACCCGTTACGAATGTCAAATCAGGAACCTTTGTCACGGTCTCCACATGCACAGGCACAAGGAAAAGGGCACTTGAACTCAGGAATAGATTCCGGGCGATTTGCGAGAATATGGAAGGCGCCGCGGTGGCGCACATTTGCACTCTCTATGGAACGCCTATGATAGAGATAAGAGGGATCAGCAATATCGTGGAAGACAGGGATAAATCAAAGTGGGATATGAAGCTCGCTGCGGATAATTGTCAAGCGGCGGTGATGGAGTTCATGAAGCGTAACTCGTAACGCGTAACCCGAAAACTGCAATTAACCACAGAGGACACAGAGAATTGCTTGAAATTAAAAGTCTTTTAAAAGTTAAAAATACCTCTGTGCCCTCTGTGGTTTTATTTAACTGCATTTTTGGGGTTTATGAGCAGTCTTAATTTCCGCATATCTTCTTTTGAGAGTTTTTTGTCCCTGTAGTAATACCCTTCGAAGGTC
Source organism: uncultured Nitrospiraceae bacterium (assembly GCA_947085305.1). Classification (GTDB taxonomy): domain Bacteria; phylum Nitrospirota; class Thermodesulfovibrionia; order Thermodesulfovibrionales; family UBA9159; genus JAMCQB01. Next base: position 1,055 of record CAMTVV010000245.1, on the reverse strand, counting down.
TGCACGAAGCAGGAAGCCTTTTCCCTCAGGTTCCACTCCTGAATGCGTGAAACAAACTCCTCCAGCCCTTCTGAGCGGTTCTTTTTGTAGCCATATCTTCCCATTCTTTTCAGAAAATCGTCCAGTATCCTTTCATATGGAGCTTTTCTGCGGAAGGCGAGGCGAAAGATCACCAGGACGGCAAGGGCAAGACATAGGAATGCCGACGAATACAGGACCAGAGTCTTTCCCGTAAAGGAGAAATGAAAATGGGGTTTTCTGAGTCCTGATTTTATTTTGTAGAATAAGGATACCTGCTTTGTGAAGTCGTAGTTGATGATCAGGGCGTTCCAGTAATAATTCATCGAATCCATGAGGAGCCTTACTCTGAAAAAAAGGTCCCTTGAGGATCCGGAGACAAAGCCTTCGAGCCCTGCCGGCGTGGGGTCCATGCGCAGCCAGCCCTTGTTCTCCAGATATGCTTCAACCCATACATGGGCGTTCTTCTGGGGCACCAGGTAATATTCCCCGGCATTGTTGTAGTACCCTCCCCTGTATCCTCCCACTACCCGCGAGGGAATCCCTGCAATCCTCAGCATCACTGCCATGGCGGATGCGAAATATTCGCAGTTGCCGTATTTATGACGGAACAGGAAATCCTCAAGGGGATTGCCGGAAAGAGGCAGGTTCTTAAGCGAGTACCGGTACTCGCCGTGCCGCAAATGCCGCAGGATGGCGGTTGCGGTCTCCTCTATGGTTTTGCCGGCAGACAGGGTTTTCACCAGCTCCCTTGTCTGCGCAAGGTCTCTCTCCGGCATCTGGAGATAGACACCCCTGTCGATCCCCTGCTCCGGCAACAGCTCGGAAAGGGTGGAGACCGACTCGTATTTTATTCTTCTGAAGATGCGCTCTGACAGGGCATAGGTCAGCGCAGAGGTTTTTTTTGCAAATCTCATGGAAAGAGCTGTCGGTTTGTCCAGCGCAAAGAGATACCTGTTTCCGTAAGGTTCAAGGTATATGGTCTGTTTTATCTTATTTCCCGTTATTCTCCCTTTGCCTTCGTCCGGCGCTTCGCT
>CAMTVV010000244.1:0-4336 GCA_947085305.1 uncultured Nitrospiraceae bacterium | reverse complement strand
ACCGCCGGCAAAAACACCGGATGTTTCTCAGGTTTCAAAACTTGGTGATGAGTTTCAGAAGGATGCCGGCAAAAAGCCAGGCAAGGATAAAAACGAGACCAAAGCGCCTCTTACACCAACCGCACCGCAACAAACTGATTCTACCAACACCACCGGAACAAAATCTGATGAAACAGATAAGACAACACAGCCTCCATATCCTCCATATGGGCCTCCTTCTGACAGGATGGGACCGGGGAGGGACTGGACAAAATGGGCTACTGATGCGCCTAAGCCTTCTACAGGTTCGCAACAACCCACACAACCACACACGCAGTCAACCGGACAGCCCCCTACACAACCCCCGGCAACCGGTGGGAACACAACCACCACACATGTTGACACCCGCACTGTTGACTGCAGCACTACCACAAAGTCAGGCGCTGATGCGCCTGCAACTATCACAGTCAAAGTCGGCCAGACTAAAGGCACAGCCCAGTTCTACTACAACATGTATACGGTAAAGGATAGGATGATTGTCCAGTACGGAGGTCAGACCCTGCTTGACACTGGTTGCATAAGCGGCTCAAAAACAGTACCTCTAAACCTTTCCGGCGCAAGCGATTCAGTCACTGTGATAGTGCAGCCTGCGTGCGAAAAAAAGGGAACCCAGTGGAATTTCAAACTGGAATGTCCGAAGTAAGCGTCGCAAAGAAGCGGAGCTTCATTGCCGTTATCTTCTCAATCGCTTCCCTCCTTCTGTTTGCAGGAGACGTGTTTTCTGCTGCTGAAAAAGAGGTGGGGAACGTGAAGGATCTGAGGGGCTCCGGGAGCATCATGAGGGAGAAACAGACGGAGGACGCCCGGAAAAATGACCCCGTCTTCAGAGCAGACACGGTCAAAACCCTGGACAAGTCAAAGATGAAGCTGCTGTTCGTTGACGACTCTTTGCTGATGATCGGTGAAAACTCGAAAGTCGTGATATCCACCCATATCGACAAAAAAGGCAAGACCAATGTATTTAATCTCCTGGACGGTACAGTGAATGTGATCGTCGGGAAATCAGGACTGGAGATCCATACTCCCACCTCTGTCTCAACGGCCCGTGGGACTTCCTATGTAGTATGGGTCGAAAATGACGGAACGCAGAAAACCGGGGTGGCGGTCTCGGAAGGAAGGGTCGAGGTCAGAAACGGGGAGGAAACCGTATCAGAGAAAATCGTTGTCCCTGCTGGAAGGATGTCCTTCGTGGAGAAAGGAAAGATACCGACCCCGGCAGTGGTGGCGCCCCCTGAAGTGATCCAGGTGCTATACCGAAAGACCCTTGAGCAGCAAGAGATATGGGGCCCTGTGATACTACGGGCAAAAGGAAGCGCCATACCCCCGCCGAATATAACGAATCCAGCACAGGCAAGGTTGATGACCTTGAGGGCTGCAAAAGTCGAGGCGCTGAGAAACCTCCTTGAGCAGGCGCAGGGAGTGACAATAATTTCAGATTCGACCATTAAGGACTTTGTCACTAAAAGTGATATGATAAAGTCACGGGTTGAGGCGTTCATAAAAGGCGCATGGGTATCGGAAGAGAGGCTCCTTGCCGACGGAAGTTATGAGGTTGAGATGGAGATAGGGCTTGGCATAGGGTTCAGGAGGATGTTCCTTGAAAAGGCAGGGGAGAATTAAAACATATTATGGTAAAATCATATTAACCGGTAAAGACATGAGATATTTCAAGACAATCTTAATCATTTTAGTTTTGGTCCTTTTTCCTTTTCACGCATATGCAGAGACTCCATCTCCGTCTCCAAAGGATAAAGATATAGAAAAGGCCGACAAGCTTGGCGAAGAATTCCAGAAGCAGATGCCGTGGTCTAAAGAAAGAACTCCGGGCGGAGAGCCGCTGACGAGAGAGCTGCCCCAACCCCCTGAAAGTCAAAAACAAAAAGATGAATCCGAATCTCAATTTACGCGGTATCCGCTATGCTATAACTACTATACCCGCAGATATGAATACTGCTATCCGCGTGATTCTGATTATTTCATGCTGAGATTTCAATCCCCTAAGTTCCGCTTCTGGTGGGAGCACGGCAGGAGCTGTCCGCCGGGGTATCATTTTGTTCCGGGAGAGGGGTGTCTTAGATGAGATATTGTTTATGATTAAACTTGCTATTCCATGTAGTCTTGCTACAGGGTTTCCGGTTATCCCCTCTCCCCTGGCGGGAGAGGGCGAGGGTGAGGGGGTATTTTCGGGACAATGACACCTGTTTAATGATTGAGATTTGTTCCAAATGCGCAGCAATACACGTTTTTGCCAAAAGAATCGCTCAAATTGGGTTGGATTTATAGATTAGTATGTTTTATAATTCATTTGATTTAACGAAGGCAGGGAACGCAAAAATATTAACCATATAAACGGAGGTTATGTTATGTCTAAACAGTTGCTATTCTCTTTGATAACAGTGGCGTTTGTTTTCGGTCTTTCATACTCTGACGCTTATGCATGGACGCAGCAGGACGAGAGGGATAGAGAGGTCAGGGAGACTGCGCCACCGCCGCCTCCCCCTGTTGAGCCTGTATATCAGCCCTATCTCGGCCCTAAGAAAAGGATTGCCGTCACAAAGTTTGAAAACAGGGTAAAGGGCATATATGGCAACTGGAACCTCGGCGACGGCATGGCAGAGATGCTTACTACTGAACTGATCAAGACAGGCCGTTTTGTTGTTGTGGAACGCCAGGCAATGCAGGATATACTTGGAGAGCAGGAGCTCGGACAGACAGGCATTGTCAGAAAGGAGACCGCCGCAAAAGTAGGACAGGTTCTAGGCGCACAGATAATCGTCAGAGGCGTGGTCTCTGAGTTTGAACAGCAGGAGTCCGGCGGCGGCAGCGGTATTGGTTTTGGAGGCTTCAGGCTCGGACTTAAGGCATCCAATGCGCATGTTGCTGTTGATATAAGGCTGATTGATGCAACTACCGGACAGGTCTTACACTCCCATAATTCAGCAGGCAAGGCAGAGTCTTCCGGCGTTGCCTTCGGGGTTGCGTCAGGCGGTGTTGACTTTAACGCTGACAGCTTCAAGAATGCGCCTATTGGCCAGGCAACAAGACAGGCGATCCATGACTCTGTGAAGTTCATCATGAACCAGATGGAAAAAGTGCCTTTTTCAGCGAGTGTTATCAAAGTCGAGGGTGGCAGAGTATTTATAAACGCCGGCTCGCAGATGAATATAAAACCCGGCTTTAAATTTTATGCCTACTCTGTTGGAGAGGCCCTTATTGACCCTGTTTCGGGATTGAACCTCGGAGCAGACGAAAAACTCGTGGGCACAGTGGAGGTCAGAGAAGCGCAGGATAAATTCTCCATCGGCTCTCTTGTTTCAGGGAGCGGCCTCAAAAGAGGGGATGTCCTGAAACTCCAGTAAAAAGAACTATTCATGTCATAAAAAAGGGGGCTTGCGAAGTATCGCCAGCCCCCTTTTCATTCGTATTGGGAACTAAAGCAGACTTTCCCTCACTGCATATGACATTTCCCGCAGTCAGTTGAAGGGAATGCCTTTCCCCCGTTATGGCAGGAGCCGCAGTATTTGCCGTTATACATGGCGTCCATGGTCATCTTCTTCTGGGTCTTCTTCATCTCGAAGACCTTTGGATGGCAATTATCGCAGGGGAATATCCGGGTATGGAATTCATGGCTGAAAGAGACATTGCCTATGCTTTCCACTTTGTACGTGACCGGTTTCTTGAACCCCTTCAGCTCATGACACTTTCCGCAATCAGTGGATGAGAACGCCTTCTTCCCGTCATGACATGCCCCGCAGTGCCTTCCCTGGTACATCGCATCCATTGTCATCCTGCTTGCGCCCTTTTTCATCTGGAAAATCCCCGTATGGCACTCCCTGCATCCCAGCTTTGCGTGGGACTCATGGTTGAATTTCGCAGGGAACCCTGATGAGGCATAGGTAAACGTCTTTATATTGTGGCAGGTATTGCAGACTGATGTGTCTGTCTTCATGAAACGGTGAGCCTGGAAGCGGTGGCACTGGTTGCAGTGATAGCCTGTATCACGGTGAACAGCGTGGGAAAAGGCCCCCTTCTTCGGGGAGACGAACTTCTGATACGAGTGACACTTGAAGCAGGGGAGCTCTCCCACGGCCTCATCCCTGCTGATGACCCTCTCCTGGGGTTTCTCCGCCTTTTCCTTTTCCACGCGGGGAGAACATGAGACAGAAAGAACAAGCAGACAAACGTATATGCACCATCTCATTTGGTATGTCCTCCGTCTCATCAGCCTAAGAGCTCCCTGGTTTCTTAAAGGATCCAGGATTTTCCTTCATCTCCAGCTCGTATTCCAGGGGATGTT
>CAMTVV010000243.1:0-3840 GCA_947085305.1 uncultured Nitrospiraceae bacterium | reverse complement strand
AGAAGGTGATCGGCGCTGTCGTGGATGTTGAGTTTGAGGAGAAGATGCCCGATATATTGAACGCCCTTATTATAGAAGAGAAGGCTCAGCCCGAGAAGGGAATCCCTGCGCTTAATCTCACACTGGAGGTGGCATCCCATTTGGGAGAGAACAAGGTGCGGACCATAGCCATGACCACCACCGACGGCCTGGTGAGGGGAATGAAGGCGGTAGATACGGGACAGCCCATTTCGGTGCCTGTGGGAGAAGGAATCCTCGGCAGGATCATGAACGTGATAGGAGATCCGTATGACAAACTGGGTCCCATAGAGGCGAAGGAGAGGTGGCCGATACACAGAACTGCTCCTGAGTTCGCGGAGCAGGTGCCGGTAACAGAGGTCTTTGAGACAGGGGTTAAAGTGTTTGACCTCCTCGTTCCCTTTGTTAAGGGCGGCAAGATGGGGATGTTCGGCGGCGCCGGTGTCGGCAAGACCGTTGTTATTATGGAAATGATCCACAACATCGCCCTGGTCCACGGAGGTGTTTCGGTCTTTGCAGGCGTCGGCGAAAGAACGAGGGAAGGCAATGACCTTTATCTCGAAATGAAGGAATCGGGCGTTTTGAACAAGACCGCGCTTATTTACGGCCAGATGAACGAGCCCCCCGGAGCAAGGGCAAGGGTGGCGCTCACCGCCCTCACTGCAGCAGAATACTTCAGGGATCAGGGCCAGGACGTTCTTATCTTCATAGACAATATTTTCAGATATACCCTTGCGGGTTCCGAGGTCTCGGCGCTTCTCGGCAGGATGCCCTCTGCCGTGGGATACCAGCCCACCCTCGGAACAGAGATGGGAATTCTTCAGGAGAGGATTACCACCACCAAGAAAGGCGCCATCACTTCCATGCAGGCGATCTATGTTCCTGCTGACGACCTTACAGACCCTGCTGTTGCCACTGCGTTCACCCATCTCGATGGAACCGTTGTTCTTTCGAGGCAGATTTCCGAGCTCGGAATCTATCCCGCGGTGGATCCCCTTGATTCCACTTCGAGGATTCTTGATCCCAAGGTCATCGGTGAAGAGCACTATGCGGTCGCGAGAAAGGTCCAGATCATACTCCAGAGGTATAAGGAACTTCAGGACATTATCGCAATCCTCGGCATGGAAGAACTTTCGGAGGATGACAAGCTTACCGTTGCAAGGGCGAGGAAGATACAGAGGTTCCTGAGCCAGCCCTTCCATGTTGCAGAGGCATTCACCGGAACACCCGGGAAATACGTCAAGCTTGCCGACACCATAAAAGGATTCAATGCAGTTGCCGACGGTGAGTATGACGACATGCCCGAACAGGCGTTTTACATGGTCGGAACAATAGAAGAGGCAGAGGAAAAGGCGAGAAAGCTTGGCTGGTCGAGATAAAGATAAATAAAATTGATGATTTTAGATTGCGAATTTATTGATTTTTGGTTTGAAATCATAAATCATAAGTCATAAATCGGTTAATGGAGATATGGAAGATAAATTAAGGTTAGAGATAGTGACACCCCACGGTCTCGTCTTCAGTGATGACGTGGATGAGTTTGCCGCTACAGGAAGCGAGGGAGAGTTTGGCGTGTTGCCGGGGCATGCGCCGTTCCTCACCATGCTGAAGGTCGGGATGCTTACTTACAAGAAGGGCGCTGAGGCTGGCTTCTTCTTCGTGAGCGGCGGATATGCCGAGGTTGGTCCTGATAAGGCCACAATCCTTGCGGACAGCTCGGAAAGGGCTGAAGATATTGATATCGAGAGGGCCAAGGCAGCCATGAAGAGGGCCGAAGACAGACTGAAACAGGCCGAAAAAATAGACTTTGCCAGGGCCACGGCAGCCATCGAAAGGGCGACCATAAGAGTACAGGTGGCACAGAAGAAGGGCTCAAAATAGATAGGGTCTGATGTTTACTGACGTAAACTCTCTTGTAATCTCATCTTGAAGTTTTCTTATTTTTTATCCGTACTCGAAATTGACTCATGCACCACAAATCTTTTAAACTTTAATTTCATGTTTTCATTGCCTGCCAGGTAATGGACATAACCCGGCAGGGTATAGTTGCTGGAAACGACTTAATTTTGACAGAGAGGTAAGAAATGAATGATGAGAATTTCGAAAATAATTCCCCTGATACCGAAAAGGCAGAGGTGAAGGGAGAGCAGGAAGAAAACTTCGCCGCAATGCTCGACAAGAGCAGTATAGGGGAAAGACTTTATCCCGGACAGAAGGTCAGGGCAAAGGTCGTAAGTGTATCGGGGGACCTTGTGTACATCGATCTCGGGGGAAAAAGCGAAGGGGCTGTGGACCTGGCCGAATTCACCGATAAGGCGGGAGTAACCAGTATCCGTGAAGGCGATGAAATAGATGCTTTTTTTGTGACGGTCGAGGACGGTTTGATGAAACTGACAACCCTTATAGGCGGATATTCAGCCTTAACATTGAACTCCATCCGGGACGCATACGAGGCAGGAATACCGGTGAACGGCGAGGTCAAAAGCGAGATCAAGGGAGGCTTTGAGGTGTCGGTCGGAGGGGTGAGATGTTTCTGTCCCTTTTCCCAGGTCGACCTGAAGGGCGGGCGCGAAGACAGCGCCTATCCCGGCCGGACATTCCCCTTCAAGGTATTGGAATACGGGGAAGAGGGGGGGAAAATAGTTCTCTCCAGAAGGGCGCTCCTCGAAGAGGAGAGACAGGCAAAGGTCGAGAAACTCAAGGAGAGACTTGCAGTGGGCATGGAAGTCACCGCCGAAGTGAAATCAATACAGAATTTCGGGGCCTTTGTGGATCTGGGAGGCATTGACGGTCTGATCCCCGCGAGCGAGATATCATGGGACAGGAGTGTAAAACCGGGCGACGCACTCTCCCTTGGGCAGAACATAACCGCAAAGATCATCTCTTTAGACTGGGAGAGCAACCGTCTCTCACTGAGCATGAAGGCGATGCAGCCGGACCCATGGGCCTCAGTTGCCGAAAAATACCCTGCAGGCAGCAGAGTAAGCGGCTGCATCGTACGGCTCTCGCACTTCGGCGCCTTTGTAAAGCTTGAACCGGGGATCGAGGGTCTGATCCACATCTCCAATCTCGGCACCGGCAGGCGGATCAACCATCCCAGGGAAGTTGTCGATTCCGGGCAATGGGTGGAGGTCTATGTTCTCTCAGTGGACCGGCAGAACAGGAAGATCTCACTCTCCATGCAGCCGAAGGTCGAGCCTGCAAAAATTGTCCTTCCCGCTGTGGGAGAAATCCTCGACGGTACCGTTGAAAAGGTAATGCCCTATGGGATCTTTATGAAGATGAATAACGGCGTTAAGGGACTAATTCCCAACGAGGAGATGGGAACACCATCAGGCACAGACCACAGGCGCATGTTCCCTTCCGGCACAGAGTTGCAAGTTGCCGTGATTGATGTGGATACTGCAAACAATAAAGTCCGCCTCAGCCGCAAGGTCATAATTGAAAAGGCGGCGCAGGATGAGTTCAACCAATACAAGGAATCCGTAAGAAACTCCGCTGCACCATCGGGGAGCCTCGGGAGTCTTGGAGAGATGCTCAAGGCCAAACTGGAAGAGAAGAAAAACCAGGGTTAACCCATCTTCCGTATCAGTCTCTTTTGAAAATGTTCCCGGCTGTCCCAAATTTGTTTTTCATCGCAATCTTATCTCCGACATCCTACGAGGTTTTTCTGCAATGGCAAGCCTGAAAAAAAGAATTATTGAATTTCCTTGACGAAATATTCCAGAGATGGTAGTCTTATAGATAGAATTTTAGAAGTTTTTGCCGTTTATGAGGCCACAAAGACTTTTGACTTTGTGGCCTTTTTTGTTGAGGCCTTCT
>CAMTVV010000242.1:0-5056 GCA_947085305.1 uncultured Nitrospiraceae bacterium | reverse complement strand
TTCAAAACCGAGGCATCGTACTCCGTCACTTCTCTGCCGTAATTAAAGGCATGGATACAGATCTCGCTGCTGTGGTAACTGACAACATTCGAAACAGTCTTAACCGTGGCCTCTGCTGTTCTGATAATCGGCCGGATAGCTGATGTTTCTATGTCCACGCTGTTGGAGAAAGCTGTTCTCGGCTCATCACCCGGCATGACTAAACAACGGTGTATATTAAGTTCCAATTGATCCCTTCTTACCTTGCCGCAAGTAAAATTATATTGAAACCACTGACGCCTGTTGTTCTCATCCGAAATGCCGAGGATGACCGCCTGCGGTCTTTCATCTTCTCCCTCAGCCTTCTGTATAATCTGGCTGACAACGGCGTCAATTTTAGACAATAAATCGAAATTCAAAGGGTCAAATGTCTTTATCATCTCCTCCCCTAAAAATATCAGGTTGTTGATATTGTCATAAGCAAAACGGAGCCTGTCATTGAGCTCCTTGACTCTCAGGAGCATCTTTATCCTCGCAAGCAGCTCTTCCCGATCAAAAGGCTTGGATATGAAATCCTCTGCCCCCGCCTCAATGCCTTTGATCCGGTCCTCCATTGATCTCAGGGCGGTGATCATGACAACCGGCAAGTTTCTGTATTTTTCGTCTTCTTTTATCTTTTTGCATGCCTTAAAACCATTCATCTCGGGCATCATCACATCAAGGAGCACAAGGTCCATCCTCTGTTCATTAACCTTTTCCAATGCCTCTCTGCCGTTTCCCGCCTTAATTACCTCATACCCTCTCGGCGCAAGAAACGCTTCAAGGATCTTGAGATTTGCCGTCTCATCGTCAACACAAAGGATTCGTGGCCTGTTCAAATTCATAGGACTCCTTCTTCTATAACGAGGGACGAAGGAAGATGGACGTTTTCGTCTGTCATCCCTCGTCTTTCGTCCTTCGTTGCGACGCCGGTATTACAAACGTAAACCTGCTTCCCTTGCCATATTCGCTCTCAACCCAAATTCTCCCGCGGTGAAGCTCTACCAGCTTTTCAGTCAACATCAACCCCATTCCTGTGCCGCTGTATTTCTTTATGTAGGGAGACTCAAGCTGTGTAATCTCCCTGAAAAGCCTGGGAAGGTCTTCAGCCTTTATGCCTATGCCGGTGTCAACGACGCTGATTTCTATAAAATCAGCGAGTTCACGGTTCACGGTTCTCGGTTCACCGTTCACAGCAGAAGACTTTTTTTCAAGCTGTGAACCGTAATCTGTGAACTGTGAACTATTCACCTTACTGTGAACTGTGATCTGTGAACTGTGAACGCTCCGTGCGGTAACCCGCACGGAGCCTCCGTCCTGCGTGAACTTCACCGCATTACTCAGGAGATTGAACATGACCTGCTTGAACTTTCTTTCATCCGCCTCTATCTCTATGTCGGCATCGGTCTCTATATCCAGGCTCAGGCTTATGCTGTGTTTCAGCGCCTTTTCTTTAAGCATCGTCACCGAAGAATCAAGGGCATCTCTTAAGGCAAATGCACTCGCTTCAAGCTCCATCTTCCCGGACTCCACTTTTGACAGATCAAGGATATCGTTGATGAGACTCAGGAGGTGTTTGCCGCTTGAATATATATCATCCACATACTCCTTCTGCTTCTCGTTCAACTCCCCGAACGACTGGTCCTGCAGTATCTCTGAAAAACCTATTATCGAATTGAGCGGGGTTCTCAGCTCATGACTCATATTCGCAAGGAAATCCGATTTTGTCTTTGAAATCTCTGCAATCCTTATATTGGCTTCCAGAAGTTCTTTTTGGTGGCTCTGAAGCTCCTCGTTCATCGCCTGAAACTCTTCATTCATTGTCTGAAGCTCTTTATTTGCATCCTCAAGTTCTCTTGTCCTCTCCTGAATCTTATCTTCAAGCCCCCTGTATAACTCATTTAATTCCTCTGCCATCTTGAAAAAGGACTTATTCAATCCGCTGATTTCAGATATACTGCCTGAGTATCTTTCTTCCGGAATCTGCAGATTTCCCGCTGCAAACTGCTCTGAATGCCTTTTAATTGCCTCCACAGGTTTTGACACGGCAACACTCAGGACATATGCGATTGCAAGAGCAAGAAGCAGCGCCAAAATCCCCCAGAATACGGCATAATAAAATGAACTCATTATGGCCTGATTTATATCTCCGATGTCCCGCGCTATCCATAGCTTCCAGCCGTTTTCGAGATTATAAAAGGCCCCGATCTTTTTTCTGCTGTCAAACATTGATATATAGTCAGCCACGCCTTTTTTATTTTTCTCTGCTTCTTTAAAGATAGCCGTTGATGATACATCCTTCAACACCTCTTCAGGCACAAGCTCGGAACGGGCAACTACCCTCCCATACTCGTCTGTGAGGGTTATCATGCCTCTGCCATAGGGTTTCATGCTCCTTACAATCTTTTGTATATTTTCGGTGCTGAATGCGCCAAATACAAAGCCTTTGAAGTCACCTTTTTTATCAAGGATCGGCGCTGCGAGGGGGATTATGGGCTCTTTAGCCACCCTCCCAACAATGATTCCGCCGATAACAGGTCTTTTAAGCTCCTTTATCTTTTTATAGTAATCCCTGTCGCTGTAGTCTCTTCCTATGTTTTTCCTGCCTTCCTTATCATAAAGCGGAGAGAATGCCGCAGCCTTTCCATTCGCATCTCCGATCCAGAATGTCTTAAAATCAGGATTTCTGTAATGAACGCTTTCCACAATCTTCTGCGCCTTTTCCGTATTTATGCCTGCCTCTGATACTTCTTCGGATACCTGTTTAAGTAAAGAGAGTCTTGCATTAAAGATAGTCTCTATAATCACGCCCAGGGACTCTGCAACACGGAGATAATCCTGTTCAACCCTTTCTCTTTCATGCTTGTGGAGCCAGAAATAATGCTGGACAAGTCCGAAGGTTATTGCAATAAGGGTCACGAGAAGAAACGAGAAGACCAAAATCTTTCTAATAGAAAATTTCATTTAGACTCCTGATCAATATATCGGCGCATTTATAATTATTGAACCACGATTAACGAAAAAGGGCAATCAGGGATTTCCTGAGTTTGGACTTCGAAAAACCTTAGAGCCTGTAGCGCCAGGAAATCAGGTTTCGAGGGAAGTCAGACTTATGGTCTGATTACACGAGGTAGGAGATTGCTGTAAAGGCGAACACCGTGATGCTGATATATCCGTTCATGTCAAAGAATGCCTTGTTGAGTTTGCTCAGGTCATCGGGCTTCACCATGGAATGTTCATAGAAGAGCAGGAGACCGGTCAGGGCAACCCCGATATAAAAAGGAAATGCCATACTGAAAGAGCTCCCCGTGAGTAAAAGGAGTATCCATGTAGAAAAATGGCACGCCCGGGATATCCAGAGAGATTTGGCAATCCCGAACATGGCCGGTATCGAATAGAGACCGTACTTTCTGTCAAACTCAATATCCTGAAATGCATAGAGGATATCAAAGCCCGCGAGCCAGAAGACAACCGAAAAACCAAGGAGGAGGATCCTCGGGTCAAAACCGCCGGTCACCGCTATCCAGGCGCCCACAGGAGCGGCGGAAATGGTGATCCCCAGGACAAAATGCGACGCCCACGTGAACCTTTTGGTAAAAGAATAGAGAAAGAGGAAAAAGAGCGCAACCCCCGAAAGCCTGAAACAGAGGGGGTTCAGCATGTATGCGGACAGAATAAAAACCGTTGTCGCCATGGCGACAAACAACACGGTTTCCCGGACCCTTATTTTTCCGGCGGGGAGCTCGCGGCCCGCGGTCCTCGGATTTTCCAGGTCTATCTTCCTGTCAATGATCCTGTTCAGCCCCATGGCAGCAGTTCGCGCAGAGACCATTGCCGCCATGATCCAGAAAAGGGTTCTTCCCCGGGGAAGTCCGCCGGCAGCGATAAATGCAGAGGTCAGGGCAAAGGGCAGCGCAAATACGGAGTGAGAAAACTTTATCATGCGGAGATAGAGAACCGTTTTTTCAACAAGATTCCTGAGGAACGCTAACGGCATAGGGCAACGGATGTGATCAGGAGACCTTCGAAGTGTGCATCCTGATGAAATTCTCGATGGACCTGTCATAGGTTCGCTCATACTCTTTCGTGAAGAAACATGCAGGAAGTTCACCGTGCTTCCTGTGGTAGTGGATACACTGACAGCAGTGATGTTTCCTTTCGCAGGGTTCGTACGTGCAGGTGCAGCGCTTCTTGTTTGCTTCAAGAGTACATTCCACTGACACGCCTCCTTAGGGAATTTGTGACCTATTTAGGGTAGCACAAAAAAAGGGAAAAAATGAACATCCCGGAGCAGAAGCGCAGTCAAGAAAGAGACGCTATCCTATCCATACGGTCTTTTTGCAGTCCTTCATCCCCTCCACCAGGTTGGTCGTCGCCCCTCTGTGACCGACTCTGAGTTGTGATTCGAGATTGAAATACTTCAGACATGTCCCGCAACTGAAAATCAGCGTTCCCATTGCATCAAATTCCTTCAGGATTGGGATGAGCTCTTCATTCACGGTGGTCAGTTTCACCCCTGCATTCACAAAAAAGATTGTGTTGGGAAGTTCCTTATATGCCTTCATCGTTTCAAAAAACCCCTTCATTAAGACCCTGCCGAGTTCTTCGTCCTTCCCCATGGTATCCGTGGCAACGACCAGGAAAAGGTCTTTTTCAGGCTTCTTATGTTCTTCTTCATCAGGCAGCTCACATGGGTAACCCTTTACGATCTTTACCCGCCAATGAGCGCCTTCCTGAATAGTTTCTGAAAAGAAGGCATTTGTCTTTGCAAACTTTGTGAGGTTTTTTGCCGAGTCCTCGTTGTCTACGAGGACATCAACAATCCCTTCATTGATCTTTGACAGCGCCTCCTCTGCCATTGTTACCGGCCTGGGGCAATCCATTCCACGGGCATCAATAATCATAAATTCTCCATTTCAATATATCTTCCCCTTTAAGTGCTGGAGAGGGACAGTGGGAATCGAACCCACCATAGCCTTTATATCGGCCATACCTCTGGTTTTGCAGACCAGGAGGGGCGCCAGCCCCTTGCCCCCCA
>CAMTVV010000241.1:0-2378 GCA_947085305.1 uncultured Nitrospiraceae bacterium | reverse complement strand
GATTCGAGGGTCCGAGGGTCCGAGGGTTCGAGTCCCGAAAGCTTTCGGGATTGACCCCTTGACCCCTTGACCCCTTTTGATTTACTAACTTGACCAGCCTTTCCGCCAATTGTATGGCAGGGACATTGCTCAATCCGAGCATGGTGCTGTGAGCCATACGATCCAGCTGCTGCCTGACAGCGTCATCGAGCTCTTTCTTCCTGTGGCCGTGGATGTTCACCCACAGGGAGGAAACGCCGTCCAGATACCAGTTCCCATAAATGTCCTTCAGAAAACAGTCTCTTCCCTCGGAGATGATGACCGGCTTTTCCTCCAGCCAGTCCTTCATCTGTGTGAAGGGATGCCAGATATACCTCTTGTCCGCTTCTTCTAAGTATCGGTTTTCTTCGATAATCCCCACGATATTGACCTCATTAAACATTATACATTTTTACTTAATTCGGTGCAGCATGTCAGAGGTGTTTCTTTGCCAACTCGATGAACCCGTATATCTTGAGGTCGACAAGATCGCCGTCCTCTGAAAGCTTGGAGAGTGTTTCATATACACTCTCCACAGGCACTTTCAGGACCTCTATGTCTTCAGTCTCGTCCCTCTGTCCTATGCCTTTGAATACCAGCCCCTTTGCGAGATATACCGTCAGAATCTCCCGGGACGAACCGCTGGAAAGGGGTCCCTTTGCAAGGAAGATCATCTCTTTTGCTTCATACCCTGTCTCTTCGAGGAGCTCCCGGAATGCAGCTTCTTCAATGCTTTCGCCCCTGTCATTCAGTCCTGCTGGAAATTCGACCACGCAGTTATCCACTGGTGGTCTGAACTGCCTAATCAGGATCATCTCACCTTCGTCAGTCACCGGAACGATAGCAACGATGCCCGCGCAGTTTACCCGCTCCACCGCCTCCCACTGTCTCAGGACACCTTCGGGATTCCTGTAGGTGAGCTTGAGGCACCTGAGAAACCTGCCTTCATGGAGATCCTCCTGGCCCACTATCTCATATTTTTTCATCTTCTCCATTTGCTCCTCTGTTTGTCAAACCGCTTAATAGATGGGACAACGTACGGAAATATCCCGCTCTGCACAGCAGGGAGTTGAGCAGCGGTGTCATGGATAAGCCGGTAAATTTATAAAGCGCTCCCTTTAATAACACTATGACTTAAATCATAGAGAACTTGCCCTGTTTTTTTCAATAATGATACCAGCCCGGCATTGCCGGGCAAATCGAGGAGGTGTGTATGACTAATAAGGCAGCAAGGGATTAATGAGGTGAGCTGGCAGGTGAAAGATGAGAGATAGGGAGGAGGAACAGCAGGGGCGGACGGAAATCTCCTCTTTGCTGCAAGCTTCACGCGCTGTTCTGGAAATTCGCGAATTCAGTGATGCAGCCCGGGCTATATTCGATTCCTGTAAAAATTTAATCGGCGCTACTGCCGGATATGTTGCCCTGTTGTCTGAGGACGGAACAGAGAATGAGGTGCTTTTTTTAGACTCCGGAGGTCTGCCCTGTTCCGTTGATCCATCACTTCCGATGCCAATCCGAGGACTGCGTGAAGAGGCATATCGCACCGGAAAAACAGTATATAACAACAACTTTTCCGAAAGTGAATGGATGAAGTATATGCCGGAGGGACATGTAAGTCTTAAAAATGTCTTATTCGCTCCGCTGAAAATTGAGGGGAATACAGTCGGTCTGCTCGGCATTGCAAATAAAAAGGGCGGGTTCACCGAAGATGACGCTGAAAGCGCATCCGCCTTCGGAGAACTCGCAGCGATTTCTCTTTTCAACAGCCGGACATTGGAACTGCTGAAGAATTCCGAGGAGAAGTACAGAGGCCTTGTGGATAATACCCTTGTCGGAATATATAAGACCAATCTTAAAGGCAAAATCCTTTATGTAAATGACGCTCTGGTAAGGATGCTCGAATTTGAGTCACCCGAAGAATTGATGTCAGAGGGGGTGCTTGCGAGATATAAAGATACCGGAGATAGAGAAGCCTTAATAGAAAAACTGCAGCATACAGGTAGGGTCGAAGGTTTCGAGACCGAACTATTTACAAAAACAGGGAAGACTAAAAACATACTCGTTAGCGCAACTATTGATAATGATATTTTATCAGGGATGGTTATGGATATAACCGACCGTAGGCATGCCGAAGAGAAATTACTTAAAAGCCATTCAGAGTTATCGGCGCTTTACGGCATATCCTCGGTAATCAACCACACAATAGATATGGATAAGCTGCTTAACAATATTTTAAATACTATCACAGGGCTTGAGATACTCAATGTTGAAAGGAAAGGCGGGATATTTATTGTTGAAGACGAAAGGATGACTCTTGTTTCTCATTTAGCCCATCTTCCGCAGTTCAAAATTTGAAAGTC
>CAMTVV010000240.1:0-7437 GCA_947085305.1 uncultured Nitrospiraceae bacterium | reverse complement strand
TCATTGGCGAGATCGGAAGACTTTAACAGTGGATAGAGGTAAGTCGGCTCAAGCTTAATGTGTTCACCGAACCCGTTGACCAGCGTATCGCCGGACTTACTAAACTCCATGACAGATGCCGCATCGTGTTTCACGCCGGAGCGCCATGTGTAATAGGCGACCCCGTCGAGATCCCGCAGCCGGTGATATTCGTCAACGTCCGCGACCAAGTTACGACCGATGAGGCCGAATGTCGTCAGTTTATTATCGAAAGAAAGGTCTGCATACACACCTGCCGTAGACGACAGGTCAGGAACGCCGGTGTGAACAATCAGCAAACAAGCATCAACCGAAACGCCGAAATGCTTAGCAGCGTCTATCAAATGAAGGCTTGCCTTACCGATATTAAACCGATTGAGCCAGCCATGCCTGAGCACTTTCCGCGCGGTCGAAGTCTTACAGAGCATAGCCAGACTACCACATTGGCCATCGAGAGCTTCGAGGAGTTTGATCAACATCCATTCTGAAATATCAAAATTGGCCTTGCCTGTTTTAGCGGCAAAACCAACGTGATTTTGGAAGTTCGTTTTCTCAGGAAGATTGTCGCTTCCCAATGCCCCAAGAGCGGCATTGGTAACCCAGGGAGGATTCCCAAGGACAAGAATTTTACCGCGAAACGTCGCGAAAAACTCTTTCCAATTGTAAGTGAAGAAATCCTGCCGGGACACATGCCAATGAACGCCGTTTGCATCGCGGACCTTTTTTCGCAAAGCGGAAATATAAGCTTCATTAATGTCAAAAACAAATATCTGACGCGCTTTGGGAAAAACATCATGTGCCGCAATCGCAAAACTGCCATGGCCGCACGTCGGTTCTACGACAGCGGCTGGCGAAAAACCCGCGTCGCGGAGGAATGTCGCAACCGCGTCAGCCAAATCACAAGGAGTCTGAAAATCTCCGAATTCAATTTTAGTCTTTTTGATCATCATACAATGCGCTGAACACCGCCAACTTGTCCTGCCTGCTCAATGACCCGGGCGTACTGAAGCCGCCACTGCAGTGCGTTTGAAATGGTCAGATAGCCGACTTTCGGTCTGGTTTTGAGGATTTCTTTCGCGAATTCCGCAGCTTGAATCTCGTCCACCGGCAAAAAACGCTCCGCCATGAATGCGACAAGATCATCCGCATTGCCGTTATTGACCAATATTTTAAGGATTCCTGTCGTAGTCTGAAAGTCCCCCGTCTGACTGCTTTCGATGAAGATAACATGCCTGATATCCAAGGTCGCAGTCCGTGTTTTCCGGTCGTCCTTTTTGTCATAAACAAAGACTAAAAGTGAATAGCCGAGTCCATATATTTTTTGGCGAGCGGATTTAAAAGGGCAGGAGGATTGTGGTTGACGTATGCTGGTCACCTTTATGTCTACATCCAATTGAGGAAAGTCTATCCCTTTCGCCGATGAGCCTCGTCCGTATTCGTACTTCTTTTGAAGAGCTTCTAAGTGCCAACGGCCTTGCCATCCGTCACGCCGAAAAGCGACTTTTCTTTGTGTCCCGATTCTCTTTCGGCGAAAGCTTTGGCCTCAATCATTAAAAGATTGACTGTGAGTTTTTGCATGTCATTCTCCGGATATTAACAAGTAATTAGAAGGTTTCTGCTCATCTCCGCAAATTCTATCATACTCACTCGAGTTTTTCACAGATTTCGTATTTTTCTAACTTGATATCAAGACTTTTGGGATTATAACCAGAAACTCGATAACTACACTTTATTAATTTGTCCGGTATTCACAGTTACTAAAAGAAACAAACGGTTTGAGAGCAGTCCGACGGAGCGTGGATTACAGGAAGAAAGTTATTAACGTTTTTTGCCATTCCCCGGGATTTTTTGCTATAGTTGATACCATGGACTACAAGGCGCAGCTCGTTGAATACATAAAGAAACACTCCTTCCAGCGGAGCGATACTCCCATTTATAAACTCTCGTCGGGCAAAATGAGCAACTTCTATTTCAATCTGAAAAAGACGACCTATTCCCCCATAGGGCAGTATCTCATCGGCAATCTCGTCTTTGACAAGGTCAGGGAGCTGGGATTAAAGCCAAAGGCCATCGGCGGCCTCACTATGGGCGCTGACCCTATTGCCACAGCCGCTGCATATACCTCACATATCAAGAACCAACCTATTGAAGCCATTGTGATCCGGAAAGAGCCTAAGGGCTACGGCACCATGAGCCAGATCGAAGGCAATGTGACGGCCGGTGATGAGGTGATCATCATTGATGATGTGGTAACCACAGGGGGGTCAACCATAAAGGCCATAGAAGCGGCAAAAAAGGCGGGTCTGAATATCATCGCGGTGATCATTCTCCTTGACAGAGGGGAATTCGACGGCAGGCAGAGTATTGAGCGGCTCGGCTACCCGGTATATTCCATCCTCACCATCAAGGACTTCGAATAGAGGGGTACGACATTTCTTCACTCATCATCGACGGATATAATCTCATCGGCATTTATCACAGGGACCTCGAGGCACAGAGGGAAAGGCTCCTTGAACTCCTGCTAGAATACAGAAGGCGGAAAGGGCATGACATTGTGGTGGTCTTTGACGGGTGGAAGGGGGGAACCGGCATCGAAAGTTCTTCGGTGAAAGGCGGAGTGAAGGTTATCTATTCAAGGCTTGGAGAGAAGGCCGATTCAGTGATAAAGCGGATACTCTCTTCCGAGAGGCGCGAATGGATCGTGGTGAGCTCCGACAGGGAGATCGCCGGTCATGCGTGGGCAACAGGGTCCATCCCCATAGGGTCGGAAAGGTTCCTCCCTTTCCTCGAATCGGAAAGGGAGGAAGCGCTTACAAGCCCTGGAGGTCCCTCTTTGGAAAAAGAGGAAGATGAAGAGGAGATGGCCGGCTCCAGAAAAGGCATGGCCCGGCAGTTGTCAAAAAAAGAAAAGGCGGTCAAAAGGGCGCTGGGAAAACTCTGATGAAGATACTTTACAGATTACGGCCGGCAGATTCCCTGACCATTATTTTCCTCCTCTTCCTCATGGCGGTATCCCTTGGTTTCCATGATAAGATTCCACGGCTGAAGATCCTCCTTCTCACTTATTCAGCCCTTTTCCTTTTTCAGTTATTCTTTGTCAAAAACCATGAGGCGGTTGTCAAAAACAGGATTATGGATACGGTTCGCAGTATCGTATTCCCCGTGCTTTGTGTGCTGGTGATTTTTGACAGTCTCGAATGGGTGGTCCGCCATATCAATCCAAAGGATATTGATCCCCTTCTCATCCGCCTTGACTATCTCATTTTCAGGGGCTATCCTACGGTGATGCTTGAATCCATCCAGACTCCCCTCGTTACCGAGATACTACAGCTCGCCTATACCAGCTATTATTTCCTGCCCATTTCCCTCGGCGTCATACTGAAGCTCCAGAAGAGGGATGGGGAATTTGACCGGACGGTCTTCCTGATCCTCCTCTGTTTTTATCTCTCTTATGCCGGTTATATGCTCTTCCCAGCCCTGGGTCCGCGCTATACAATGAACCATCTCCATTCCCAGGAGTTGAAAGGGCTGCTCACTGCAGAGCCCATCCAGGAATTCCTCAACAGGCTTGAGGGTATCAAGAGGGATGCCTTTCCCAGCGGACATACTGCCGTGGCTCTGGTGGTATCCGGTCTTGCGTACAGGTACCATAAAAGATTCTTCTATATAACCCTTCCGGTGGTTGCGATGCTGATTTTTTCCACGGTATACTGCAGGTACCATTATGTGGTGGATGTCTTCGGGGGGATAATCCTCGCTGCCATAACGTTTCTTATTGGAGGCCGATACTATGGATACTGGGAAATCAGGAACAATACTAATCATTGAGGACGAAAAGAAGATCTCCGACATCGTAGATCTCTACCTCAAGAGGGAAGGCTTCGTGACGAAGATTG
Organism: uncultured Nitrospiraceae bacterium; assembly: GCA_947085305.1. Lineage (GTDB taxonomy): Bacteria > Nitrospirota > Thermodesulfovibrionia > Thermodesulfovibrionales > UBA9159 > JAMCQB01. The sequence goes on along the minus strand of CAMTVV010000240.1, from coordinate 3,523 downwards.
CCGGAACCGGGGAAGAGGCGATGAAGCATTTCAATGAGCCCTTTGATCTGATCATCCTGGACCTGATGCTCCCTGATATTTCGGGAGAGGAACTCTGCAGCGCCATCAGGGAGACATCGGACGCCCCCATAATCATGCTCACTGCAAAGAGCGGCGAGGAAGACAGGATAAGGGGGCTCGGGTTGGGGGCAGATGATTATGTGGTCAAACCCTTCAGCCCGAGAGAGCTTGTGGCAAGAGTGAAGGCCCACCTGCGCAGGACAAGAAAGACAGCCAGGAAGGTAATGAGCTTCAATAAGGGCCTGCTCACCATGGATACGGAAAACCATGAAGTTGAAAAGAAGAGAGTTCCCGCGGTCCTCACCCCCACTGAGTTCAGGATCCTCGCGATCCTTGCCGACAGGCCGGGGAAGGTCTTCAGCAGGCTTCAGCTCATTAATATGGTCCAGGGATATGATTTTGAGGGCTATGACAGGACCGTTGATGCTCACATAAAGAACCTGCGGCAGAAGATAGAGGACGACCAGCGGAATCCCCTTTTCATAAAGACCGTCTACGGCGTGGGCTACAAGTTTACAGGCATCCCCGATGAGGACTAAGCTCTTTCTTGCATTTGTTCTGGTCATCCTTATCGCACTTATTTCCAACCTCATCTTTGAACAGCTCATCATGCGCGATTTTGATGAATATATCCTGGGTACCAGGGAAGACCACCTCTACTGGGTCATGGCGTCGGTGGAAGGCAGTTATCAGGACGGCAGGTGGGACATGAAAGCGCTGTCGGAATCGGTCCACTGGGGTATGATGCTCGGGTATGATGTCAGGGTGGAAGACAGGGAGGGCAGAGAGATAACGAACTCCCATATCGTAATGGCTTCCCTCCATCCCACCATGAAACGGAGGATGGAATCAATTATCCACAGTCATTCTGCTGAAGGTGAATATGAACAATACCCTTTGTATGCACAGGGCAGTGAGCTGGGGACACTTTCGGTAAGGTCACTGAAGAAGGAAGGTCCCGTAAAGGTGAAAGAGGCAATTTTCAAGGAAAGGGGTAGAAACTTCCTGATCATGTCCTTTCTCATGGCGGGGGTAAGCGCAGTGGCCATGGCGATCTTTCTGAGTCTCACCCTTTCCCGGCCGGTGAGGAGACTGAAAACTGCAGCTGAGAGGGTTGCAAAGGGTGATTTCAGCGCCAGGGTAACAGCGGCCTCAGGGGATGAGATCGGGAGGCTCGCGGAGAGCTTTAATTATATGGCAGAGGCCCTCCAGAAGGAGGAGCTGCTCAGAAAACGCCTCACCTCGAATATCGCCCATGAACTGAGGACCCCCCTTGCAGTGATGAAGGCCCAGGCAGAGGCGATGATAGATGGCGTCATCGAAAACAAGGGGGAAGGGCTTGAAAATATCAGAAACGAGATCGAAAACCTGACGCGACTTGTTGAAGGGATCGAAGACCTGACAAAGGCCGAGGCCAGTTTTTTTTCTCAGGGTGAATACCGGCGGATAAACCTGAAGGAGTTTCTGATGGGAATCGAAGGCTCCATGGACCCCATATTCCTTGAAAAGGGTCTTCAGTTCTCTCTGGTTGACAGGGGCGATATGGATGTGACGGCTGATCTGGATAAACTCGAAATGATACTCAAGAATGTCATTTCAAACTCCCTTAAGTATACCGGCAAAGGCGGGGTATGGATCGATTATGGAAGAGCGGGCAGGGAGTTCTTTATTGAAGTAAGGGACACAGGAATGGGTATTCCTGAAGACGAGATGCCGAAGATATTCATGAGATTCTACAGAGGCAGGGGCGCAACAGACAAAGGCGTGGGCATAGGTCTTTCTTTGGTAAAAGAGCTTGTTGATAGAATGGGCGGGAGGATCGAGGTAAAGAGCAAGGTGGCTGAGGGCACGGCTGTCAGGGTATGGCTGCCGATAAGAACGGGGCTTTAAACCCGGGGCTAAGGATAAGGGGGTGGAAATGGTATGATGTCTTCATATTTCCTTCACGGTTTTCTTCTATAATATTCACTACAACCCATACTATGAAGAGAGCAATGCATTACGTACTGCCGGCAATAGTGTTCCTGATAACCTCGGCCAATGGTTACGCGGGAGAACACACTACGCCCTATGGCGGTTATCCCCGGGGGGACAGCGCCTATGGCATATGTAAGGAAAACCTCGGCCCGAAAGAGGCGGAAACCGCCATCGAGAAATATTTCACCGGCAAGGGATTGCGGGCAGCGAACATGCGCCACAAGGACCGTTTTATCGAGGCGGACATCTACAAGGACAACCGCCTCTACGACAAAATTCTCTTTGACAGAAAGACCGGAAGGATCCGCTCAACCTATTAGCCCGTAGTCTTGACAAAGAAGCCGACTAACCCCTATACTCTCAACGTATGAATCCGGACCTCTATGAACTTTACCAGATGGGGAATGAACTCTTTGAAGCAGGGAAATACACCGAGGCTGAACCCGTGCTCCGGGATGTTATCAGGCTGAACCCGAAATACGCTGATGTGCTCAACAAACTCGGTATCATAGCGCACTTAAACAGCAGGCTCAAGGAGGCATCTGAGTATTTTGAGCGCGCCCTTGCGTTAAACCCCATGTATACAGAGGCATCCCTCAACCTTGCGATCACCTACAATGAAATGGGCGAATTCAGGAAGGCCCAGGAGGTCTTTTCCCTGGCAGCCCAGATAGCCCATCCCACACCCACATCCCTGGATCCCTTTGCGGCAAGGAAACTGGCGAACGAGCATTACAAGATCGGGAACATCTATCTTGAATTCGGCTTGTATGATGATGCCATAGAGGAATACCGGAAGGCGGTCAAACTCCATCCCGGGGCTGCAGATGTCAATACAAAACTCGGCATCGCCATGAGGAGCAAAGGGAAATATGAAGATGCGGTCGTCTACTTCGTCAAGGCCAAAGAGATCAACCCCGACTATGGCCAGGCATGGGTGCAGCTCGGGCTTACCTACTATATGAAAGGCATGATAGGTCTTGCCCTTGAGGAATGGGAAAGCGCATTGCGGTTCAACCCGAAACTCAGCGAGGCCAAGACCTACCTTCAGCTTCTGAGGAAAGAGGACAAATAGGAGAGTGTCCCTCCTCGAGGTAAGGGATCTCAGCATTTCCTTCAGAACATCGTCCGACCCCCTGAACGTCGTTAACCATCTGAATTTTGCCGTGGGAGAGGCGGAAGTCTTCGGCCTTGTGGGAGAAAGCGGCTGCGGAAAGAGCCTCACAGCCCTTGCCATTATGGGGCTTCTGCCGGAGAACTCATTCGCTGAGGGCGCACTCCATTTCAAGGGCAGGGACCTTCTCACCCTGGAGAGAGAATCCATGCGAAGGCTTCGGGGCAGAGAGATATCCATGATCTTCCAGGAGCCCATGACTTCCCTTAACCCTGTGCTGACCATCGGCTATCAGATTTCAGAGGTGCTCACCACCCACATGGGACTTTCACGGAAAAGCGCAAAGATCGGAAGAGCGTCGTGTAGGGAAAG
>CAMTVV010000239.1:0-3728 GCA_947085305.1 uncultured Nitrospiraceae bacterium | reverse complement strand
GACAAATAATGCGACAATTATTATGACGTTATGTTTAACTTTATTATGCCGGCGGCCTTTGCTTCCGTCCCTTTTTACCTTCTCGGTCTCTGGAGAAGACCTTTTCTCTACGCGGGTCTTGCCGCTCAGACCGCCTATATTCTTTCCAGGGGTCTTGAATTGGGAAGGCTTCCCCTTGTGGGCCCCCATGACACCCTGATTTTTCTTTCAGCATCTCTTGTTGCGTTCTCCATTCCCTTCAGCGCCGTCATGAAAAACAACCCCAATTTTTTCCGTGGAATCGCATTGGCAGCAGCGGTCTTTACTCTTTCAGGGCTCATAGCAAAACCGCATAATACGCCGCTGCCTCCCGTATTGAAAACCCTGTGGTTCGAGCTTCATGTGGTTCTTGCCTTTTTCTCGTATGCACTGTTCGGGATTGGGGCGATCATAGGCGCCCTGCAGATAAGGGAAAAAAACAATTCCCTGGAAGGCATGCAGTACAGGTCAATCCTCATCGGCTACTGCTTTTTTTCTCTTTCGATGATATTCGGCGGAATTTGGGCATATCTGGCATGGGGCACTTACTGGCTCTGGACCCCGAAGGAGCTCTGGACCACTCTTGTGTGGTTATTCTACAGCCTTTATCTCCATGCGAGACTGCTGCAGGGATGGACGGGCAGGTTCTCTGCAGCCCTCGGCATTGCCGGTTTCCTCGTGGTGATGTTTACGTATCTCGGGGTGAGTCTCCTAATGAAAAGCTCGCATGCGTTTTAGTTTATGAAAGCAGAACGCCTGATAAGGTTCCTTGTATCAACAAAGACAACCGTCTGGCTGCTCTGTCTTCTCCTGGCGGCTTTTTTTGCAGGCGCTTTTATCATGCCCTCTGAGAAGGCGTTCGAGTCCATCCATGCCGTGCCACTTCTTGAGTGGATGAAAGAGCAGCCGCTGAAGGCCACATGGTGGTTGTGGGCTTCTATGGCTGTAGTCTGCGCCCTTGCCGTAAATACCCTTTTGTGCAGTGTAGATTCGGTGATAAGGAAGAGAAAGGTAACGCAATGGCTGCTGTTGATCTCACCCCAGATAATCCATTTGGGGTTCCTTTTCATGCTCCTTGCCCATCTTCTGAGCGCTATGGGAGGCTTTAAGACCTATGAGGTTGGCGCAGAAGGAACCGTGCTGGGCTTTTCAGATACGGGAGAATTACACATAAAAACTATAAATATTTCTGTGGACCGTTTCGGATATATGACTGACTGGGCTGTGGATCTGGAATACCTGAGCAATGGCAGGAAAGTGAGGGAAGGGAGAATTCTGCCGAACATGCCTGTATTTCAGGATGGGATCGGTGTCTATGTGCGGGATCTCCGGGCCTTCCCGGAAAAACTGGTACTCCTGGAACTGAGCAGGGAACCGGGCGCTTTCTGGGCGTTTATCGAAGGTATTTTATTTATGGCCGGAACCGTCACGCTTCTTATGCTTAAGATGAAACGGGAGCCGGGGGAATAATCACCGCAGGCCCTCACTCCGGGAAGCCGGAACCTTCTTCCCCTTCACCGGAGATGACCTCCAATGCTGCTTCTTTATCTTCATTCTTCACCAAAATCTTTATCTCTCCCATCTTCCCTATATTCACGGGATAGGGGCTCACCTTCGATGACCTGAGCGCCACGGGCATACCCCCGCTCTCCAGAAGATCTTTTATCATCTCCGCCTCGAGGGCATCGTAAGTCACCAAGACTTCAACCCATCCTTCGTCCTTAGGCATTTTGCATCGTTCTCCTTTTTTCATTGTAACCAAGCGCAGTATTAATTGCCAGTGAAATATTCCTTCAGTCTTTGTATAACGAGGCTGCAGGCCACATCAGGACAACGCAGGATACGATGCTTTTAAAATGGCATACGCCTTTCAGGGCAACGGCCTGAACATTCAGCTATGCTTTTGTCTCATAAACTGGTAGCCACACATTTTTCTGCCTCTCAACTGATTCCAAAGCAAAGCCTCTGAAACAATCCGCTCTAAATTCAAGGCGTTTACCTACGAAATTGTATCAACTTACAAAAATGTAGCTCTGTAGCAGACAACATGTCCTTGTAAATCAAATGGTTATGCGCTGGCATGGTTTTAGCTTTTACACAGGTAACAACAATGGCTTCGCTGAAAAATAAAATTAACGAGATTGAAAAGGAAAAAAATATTCAAGCCATTAAAGGAATGTGGCTGGATCATGGCCAGGGCAGCAAAAAAAGCTCGGAATAACCGAGCGGATGATCGGGTACAAGGTCAGAAAATACAGCACTATAAACGAGGAGGGTTTTCATGAGACAGATAGCAGTGTACGGCAAAGGCGGTATCGGCAAATCGACAACAACACAGAATACCGTTGCAGGTCTTTCAGAGGCAGGCTACAAATGCATGATAGTGGGTTGTGATCCCAAGGCTGACGCGACGAGGCTTATTCTCCACGCAAAGGCACAGACAACCGTGATGGATCTTGCAAGGGAACGCGGCACAGTAGAGGACCTTGAAGTTAGTGAGGTGCTTCTGACCGGCTTTAACGGCATCAGGTGTGCTGAGTCAGGAGGCCCTGAGCCGGGAGTCGGATGCGCGGGCCGCGGCGTTATAACCGCCATAAACTTTCTTGAAGAAAATGGGGCTTATGACGCGGACACAGACTTTGTCTTTTACGATGTCCTCGGCGATGTTGTCTGCGGCGGCTTTGCTATGCCGATGAGAGAGGGCAAGGCAAAGGAGATTTATATAGTGACCTCTGGTGAGATGATGGCCATGTATGCCGCGAACAATATCTCGCGAGGCATCCTCAAATACGCGCAAAGCGGGGGCGTAAGACTCGGCGGACTTATATGCAACAGCAGAAAGACAGACAAGGAACACGAATTGATTTCAGAGCTTGCAAAAAAACTTAATACGCAGATGATACATTTTGTGCCGAGGGACAATCAGGTGCAGAGGGCCGAGCTGAGGAGGATGACAGTCATCGAATACTCTCCGGAACACCCTCAGGCTGAGGAATACAGAGCGCTCGCAAAGAAGATTGCGGACAACAGGAACCTGGTTATACCTACTCCCATTTCCATGGATGAACTGGAAGAATTGCTTATGGACTTCGGGATAATGGAGAGCGAAGAAGTAGCAGCGTAAAAAGCAAGCCATCAGCACTCAGCTATCAGCTTTTAGCAAAGGCATTCAAGTATGGTTTTTTAGCTGACGGCTGAAGGCTGAGAGCTGACAGCTAATACAAGGAGGAATAATGAGCACGGCGATTAAAGATACACAGAAAATGATAGAAGAGGTTCTGGAGGTCTATCCTGAAAAGACCAAAAAGGACAGGGCTAAGCATTTGGCTGCAAACGATCCCACCGGGCAGTGCAGCGCCTGCCAGGTCAAGTCGAATGTCAAATCACGGCCAGGGGTCATGACAGTAAGAGGTTGTGCCTATGCAGGAGCAAAAGGTGTTGTATGGGGCCCTGTCAAAGACCAGATTACCGTAAGCCATGGTCCTATCGGATGCGGCCAGTACAGCTGGTGGGCAAGGAGGAATTATTACAACGGCCAGACAGGTGTGGACACCTTCGGCACTATGCACATAACGACAGATTTTCAGGAGAAGGACATTGTGTATGGCGGCGATAAGGGGCTTGACGCTGCCCTGCATGAACTGAAAGAACTCTTCCCGCTCGCAAAGGGAATAGGCATTCTTTCTGAATGCCCTGTCGGGCTTATCGGG
>CAMTVV010000238.1:0-4461 GCA_947085305.1 uncultured Nitrospiraceae bacterium | reverse complement strand
TAGAGTTGCCCCTACAACGATTTTCAAGACCGTCGCCTTCAACCGCTCGGCCACCCCTCCAACATAATGAGGCTCATAGCTCATAGTTAATAGCTCATAAGATTTCCGATGAGCCATGAGCGATCAATCATGAGCCAATCCGCCATGAGCCATGAACGATTTATCATCGGCTATGGTATTATAGCAAAGAGTCTTGATGATTAGGAACAGTCCCTCGTTGTATTGAAATCAACCAGTTTTTTGGTGTATCATCCAGTATGCCGAAGTGGTGGAACCTGGTAGACACGCACGTTTGAGGGGCGTGTGGGGTAACCCGTGCGGGTTCAAATCCCGCCTTCGGCACCAATTTTCATCCAGCACATTAATTCCTTTTTCCGTATTGCAAACGAGATTCTTTTTTTCCATCCTTGCTGTTGCAATCCGTTTTTTGTCTGATACAATGAAATTAAAAGATCGTTTTTTCCCCGAGGAGGAGATAACAATGGCGAAGTGGATTATTGACCCGGACCACTCCGTGGCAGCGTTTACAGTGAGGCACATGATGGTTGCCAGTGTGCGCGGCCAGTTCAACAGGATTGCAGGCGCCATTCAGTTCGACCCTGCCGATGTCATACATTCATTGGTGGAAGCGGAAATAGATACCGCGGGTATTTACACCGGAATTTCGAAGCGTGACGAGCATCTCATCAGCCCGGATTTCTTCGACGTCGCAAAATATCCGAAGATTTTCTTTAGAAGTACCAATGTAGAGCCTGTTGGCGGCAATCATTTCAAGCTCACCGGAAATCTGACCATTCGTGGGGTAACCCGTCCTGTTACCTTCGACGTAGAATATCTGGGTCCGGTAAAGGGTACGGAGGAGGGTGAGAGGTGCATCGGCTTTACTGCGACGACCGCAATCAACCGGGAAGATTACGGGATCATGTGGAATGTGTCCCTGTCAGACGGCGGGGTGGTGGTGGGCAGAGAGCTCCAGATTACCCTGGATATCGAAGCAGACCTCGTCTCCTGATATTTTTTATCCCGGCGGCCAGTGCATCACTCGTCCACCCAACACATGGATGTGGATATGATAGACTGTCTGGCCGCTTTCCGGGTTGCAGTTGGCGACGATTCTAAATCCCCTTTCTGCAATGCCTTTATCCCGTGCGATCTTGTTCGCAACGTTCATTAGATGAGCGATGAGGGCGCCGTCATCCTCTTTGAGATCAAGAAGGGTAGGAAGGTGCTTCTTAGGGATGACAAGGGTATGAACCGGCGCCTGAGGATTTATGTCCTCAAAAGCTAAAGCGAGTTCATCTTCATAAACGATTCTGGAAGGGATCTTCTTTTCGATGATCTTACAGAAAATACAGTCGGGCACGATTCACACCTCCTCAATACAATAAATGCTAAATTCGAAGCACGAAATCCGAAACAAGCACAAATGCTCCAATTCCAAATGCTCCAAACAGTTTGTAAGTTTGGATTTTGAATTTGTTTAGAGTTTCGATATTAGGATTTCGAGTTTATCTTTCTGTAGAAGCACGTTCTGTTCCCTGTATGGCACGCGCCTGGACCGTGCTGTTTCACCTTGATGAGGAGGGTGTCCGCATCACAGTCATAGAGGGCCTCCCTCACCTCCTGCACATTTCCGGAGGTTTCACCCTTCTTCCAGTATTTCTGTCGTGAACGGGACCAGAAGTGGGTGAACCCTGTCTCGAGGGTCATCTTTAGGGACGACTCGTTCATATATGCCATCATCAGGACATCGCCGTTGTCTATATCCTGGACTATGGCAGGAATCAGCCCATTTTCGTCGTACTTGAGGTCAGGTATCATCACATCTCCTCACAGGAATACTTTTTTATGCACTGCACGTTCCCGGCACGCTCTATTGTATCAGATGTTTTGACAGGAAAAGCAACTGCGGGATGAAGTTTTTTCGTTTACCTTTGCCTTTGAGTTTTGTATCTTATTAAGGTGTGGTAGTTATAGGTCGGGCATCTTGCCTGACTGAATATTAAGGAATAAAGAGAAAAGATGTCAGGCTGGGAGTCTGACCTATTCCAAAGATTCCTATTTTATTAAGGAAGACCCTGATGACAATGGAACTCGTCATAGCCACAAGGAACAGAAAAAAGGTCGAGGAGATAAAGCGAATACTGCAGGGCGCGCCTGTGGCGCTTTATACCCTTGATGACTTTCCAGGCTGTCCGGAGGTGGAAGAAGACAGGGATACTTTTGAAGGGAATGCAGTAAAAAAGGCCGGGGTCGTTGCCGGACATACAGGGATGCCTGCCATTGCCGATGACTCCGGGCTTGAGGTATATGCCCTGAACGGCGCGCCGGGAGTTTGCTCAGCGCGGTATGCGGGTACCGGCGCCGATGACGGAAAGAACCTGGAGAAGGTCCTCACTGAGCTGCAGGGGGTCGGGGAAGGCAGGAGGGGGGCGCGTTTTGTCTGCTGCGTGGCGCTGGCATTCCCGGACGGCTCGGTCGAGACCTTCCAGGGCTTTGTGGAAGGTAGGATAGGTGAGGAACCGAAAGGTTTCAGCGGCTTTGGCTATGACCCGGTTTTTTATCCCTATGGCTCTGACAGGACATTTGCAGAGATGAGCGCTGATGAGAAAGACGCCCTGAGCCACAGGGGTAAGGCGCTCAAGAAGTTCAGGGAATATGTTGCTGCGCTGAAGTGAATGAGTCCTATTTACTTAAAAACTAGCATGCCACGCTTCTTTAGGCCTACCTATGCACTGTGTGTGACAAATGAGCGGGAAGGGGCCGCAGGCTCTCTAACTCATTGAATTGCGTGGTGCCGGTGGTGGGAATCGAACCCACACGAGGTTGCCCTCACCGGATTTTGAGTCCGGCGCGTCTGCCAGTTCCACCACACCGGCTGTAGAAAAGATAGCACATAAAGTCGGCCTTTCACAACCCTTGATTTATCACCTCTTATCCTATATTCTTCATATATGAGCCTTTTGCAAAATGAATTTAAACCACAGAGAACTCAGAGTTTTGAAAAAGAGCACACGGAGAAGAGCTGTGAACTTCATGGTAGAGCCTTTTGCAAGAGCCTTATATGAAAGAAGAGTCTGTTGACTTTCTCATCATCGGCAGCGGTGTCGCGGGCCTCAGGGCAGCCATAGAATTAGCTCACCACGGCACTGTCCTCATCGCCACAAAGGATGTCCCCACGGAAAGCAGCACTGAGTATGCCCAGGGAGGCATCGCTGTTGCCATGAGCGACGAAGACGAGGTCGGGATCCACCTGGAAGATACGCTGAAGGCGGGAGACGGCCTCTGCAAAGAGAGCGCGGTGAAAATTCTGGTGGAGGAGGGACCGTGGCGGATTGGTGAACTGATCTCATGGGGCGCTGAGTTCGACCGGGAAGGCACAAAGCTTGCGTTTACAAGGGAAGCAGCGCATTCCAAAAACCGTGTCCTCCATGCTCATGGCGACTCCACAGGGAAGGAACTGGAACGGGTACTCATTACCAAGGTCCGGACCTACCAATCTGTGAAGAAATACCCATTTGCCTTCACCGTTGACTTGTTGGTCAACGACGGCGAGTGTTTCGGCGCATATATGGTGAAGGACGGAGAGATTATCCGCCTCTCTGCTAAGGCGACTATCCTTGCCACCGGCGGAGCCGGGCAGATATATGAAAGGACCACTAACCCCGCAGTGGCAACGGGGGATGGAATGGCCATCGCCTTTCGGGCCGGGGCTGTTCTTGAAGATATGGAGTTTATTCAGTTTCACCCCACGAGCCTTTACATGCCGGGGGCGCCCCATTTTCTCCTGAGCGAGGCGATGCGCGGAGAAGGCGCCATCCTAAAAAACAGCCATGGGGAATCCTTTATGAAAAACTATCACCCCTCTGCGGAACTGGCGCCGCGGGATGTGGTATCCCGCGCAATCATATCCGAGATGGTCCGGACAAAGAGTGACCACGTGTATCTCGATTTGACACACCTTGATAAAGAGTTTATAAAAAAGAGATTCCCCCGCATCAACCTTACCTGCAGTATGTACCACATCGACATCACGGAAGACCTTATCCCTGTTTCTCCCGCTGCCCACTATATCATGGGAGGAATCAAGACGGATCTGAACGGCGCGACCAGCATAAAGGGCCTTTACGCTGCCGGAGAAGTTGCCTGCACAGGCGTGCACGGGGCAAACAGGCTCGCAAGCAACAGCCTTCTCGAAGGGCTTGTCTTTGGGGCGAGGGCGGGAATCGCTGCTTCGCAGCATGGCTCAGAAGGCCGGATGCCGGGAAGTCCGAAAGCTCAGGGACTTTACCATTCACCCTCAACGATTCCCCGCTTCAGCTCTTCCTATTTAATCGGGATGAGGACTTCCCTGAGGAGACTGATGTGGGAAAAGGTCGGGATCATACGCTGTGCGGAATCACTGTCCATAGCTGAAGACAGCCTTTCACAGTGGGAACCTGAGGTGAATGAGGTTTCCCT
>CAMTVV010000237.1:0-10336 GCA_947085305.1 uncultured Nitrospiraceae bacterium | reverse complement strand
GTTCTATTTATGAGGGAATGGATGTATAAAATAGATAAAAAAGAAATTATACGAAAGCCTAACGAATCACTCAAGCCGACCGAGATTAGCCTTTGTTTGAAATTCAAAGCTCTGTGGCTCGCGGCTTACCTCAAACGTTATGTGACCAAGAGGTATCCATGATTTATAAAAATTTCCGGCGCAATCATGTGATTCTTCCTGGCCGAGAAGAAGCGTTGGAGTTATTCCTCAAGCAAGACTACAAGGGAATGCAGCATAAGCTGAAAAACGCGGTCAGCTCGAATAGCGAGGACGCACTCACGTGGTCATGTTTTGATGTTCTCGCTAATTACCCATCTCTAGACAAAGCAGCTGCGCTAGATGAAATATTGGAAGATTCGTTCCTAGGTAATAGCCCCCTATCGTTTCGGGAGCGCGGCATCGAAAACAAAGACATAGAAATACATGTCGGAAAATCCTACACCGGAATCTCCACCAAAGAATCCACTGAAGTGGATGCAAGTATTGAAGCGCCTGGAATATTGATAACTAAAAGGGACACATCCAATATTTCTCCAGGGCTGGCTGCATCGGATTGTTTTGTATAAAAAATTTTTAAAAATTGGACGAGAAACTTTAGCGGGCATTTGTGTTAAACTTTTTATGAAAAACCAAAGGAGAAAGCAGGGAAGTGAAAATATGGGATGTGTCCCTAATAATTCTAATAATTATCTCCTTCTAATTCTTGCCGTCTAAAACCATACCATGTTTTATTGTACGCACTTCCTTTACCCTCGATATTTCTCCAGAAACTGCTGCGGTGTTAATATCCTGATACCCATATATTCCTTTAAGGTAAGGACTTCCCTATCGCCTGTTATAACGGAATGCGCCTTTAATGCCACGGCGCATTCAATAAACTTATCATCATCAGGATCATTTTTTACAATCTTGATCTTCGGCGTCTTTGTCGTAAACAGGATGTTGAAACCCCTGGAGAAAAGGGATAGCAGTTCTTCAAGTTCATCTTCTTCCTTCAAACCGATCCTGCGAAGGACATCAATATATTCATCAAGAATAGCATTGGACAGGCAAAGGGTTATTTTTTCATTTTTCCACAGGTCTATAATTCGCCGTGGATTCCCGCCGAAAAAGGATGAGACGAAGATATTTGTATCAATAACAACCCTCATTCTTGTTTTTCGCGCGCTGCTCTTATAGCCTTCTCTATCGTTGCAGGCGTTACGCCTTTTGATTTTAATTTCTTCCCGGTTCTATTCCACAGGTCATCGATGTACGAACCGATATCATGCTCTTTGATATATTCTTCTATAAGCCCCCTTACCATCTCGCTGGTAGTCTTGCCTTCAATTCGGGCAAGTTTATTGAGTCTGTTCTTGACCTCATCATCTATCCTTATAATCATTTGGGTTGACATGTCTTCACCTCCAAAATAATTCTTGTATATATTGTATATCACATATATACAATTGTCAAATCTCCCTTACGCTGAATCTGCAGAAATCGAACTTTTTTCAGGGACGCAGTGAAAAGGCGCCTCTTCTGTATCAAGGTGATACACGGCAGGGGGCTCAGGTCTCCCCACGGCCCTGTCCTTAAGGAGGCATTCAAAAAAATGCTTCACGGCCCATTCAGCAAATGGGTGCTGGCATATGCCACTGCAAAAGACTGCGACGGCGGTTTAGGGGCAACCTACGTCATCCTGAAGTAATTTGACTTTCCGTGCATTTTTTTTTAATCTGGTTTAAAATATTGAAAATTCAGTTGTAAATAGAGGTAATCCATGCAAGATTCGGCGCTTCAGTTAATACTTAATGCGGGATATGTGGTGAAAGGGGTGCTGGTCATCCTCCTTTTCTTCTCGGTCTTTTCCTGGGCGATCATCTTTTACAAACACCGGTATTTTTCGAAGGCATCCAAGGAATCCGGATCTTTCCTGAAGACCTTCAGGGCGGGCCGTGACATGAAGGGACTCTACAACACTGCAAGGAGCCTCACGCTGAGCCCCCTTGCCAATGTGTTCCGGTCTGTGTATGCAGAGGAAAGCCGCGCAAACAAAGATGAAGTGAAGAGAATGCTCAGGAGATATGAGGCTCTGGAGGCCGCCAAGTTGCAGTCATACCTGAACTTCCTTGCCACCACCGGCTCCACCACCCCGTTCATCGGACTTTTCGGGACGGTCTGGGGGATCATGAATTCCTTCAGGGGAATCGGCGCCGCCGGCACTGCATCCTTAGCTGTAGTCGCTCCAGGCATCGCTGAAGCGCTGATCGCAACAGCAGCCGGCCTTGCTGCCGCGATCCCTGCGGTCGTGGCCTATAACTATTATCTCAGCCGCGCAAAGATGCTGATCATAGAGATGGAGGATTTCTCAGAGGAGCTCTTTGAATTCTTCCAGAGGGAGGCTCAATGAGGACCGAGAGAGACAGGAGGGTGATGTCGGAGATCAACGTGACGCCCCTTGTAGACGTCATGCTTGTGCTTCTCATCATCTTCATGGTCACCGCTCCCCTTCTCCAGCAGGGCATTGATGTGAATCTCCCCAGGGCAAAAGGCAAGGATATGCCTCCCGAGGAACGGATTGCCCTTGTGATAAAGAAGGATATGAAGGTCTATTTGAATGACAGTCCCGTATCCATGGCGGATATGAGGCGGAAACTTCAGGCCATAAGCAAAATGAACCCCAATATATTCCTGAAGGCGGACAAGGATGTCCCGTATGGTTTTGTGGTGGAGGTTATGGGCGAAATAAAGGAGGCGGGAATAGAGAAACTCGGCATGGTGACGGAGCCGGCGATTCGCGCAAAATGAACGGGCCTTCCTTACAGCGGTTAGCGGTTCTCTCCATAGTCTTTCACCTCACCTTCTTTCTGGCAGTGTTCTTCGCGGCAAAACAGTCAAGCCGTTTTGTGATGCCTTCGCCCTATGTGGTGAGCCTTGTGGGGTCCGATGTCAAAACAGAGGGGAAAAGTGATACCCGGGCAGTGACTCAGACGCAGAGTCCGGCGGCAACAAAAGAGGCGAAAAACGCTCCCGAGAAAGCGAAGCCGGTAAGCGAAGCAGACAAGAAGCGTGTCTCTGACCGTATCCATGAGATCGAGACCAAGAAAAAACTAGAGAGGCTTGGGGAACTTAGAAAAATGCTTACCGTTGGGAAAAGCGAAGAGGGGAAGCCGGCGTCCAAGGGGGCAGAAGGAAAAGGGGGAGGCTCTGTTGTAGACGACTACTATGCGAAGATAACTAATGATATACATAAGAACTGGCAGTGGCCCTCTGCAATGACCGACAAAAACCTCGAAGCCATCATCTCGATCAGGATCATGAAGGACGGGTCTGTGCAGGTCACCCGGATAGAAAAATCCTCGAACAACGGCCTCTTTGACCGTTCTGCGCTCAGGGCGATTGCAAAGGCAAGTCCGGTCACCCCGCCGCCCTATGAAATGGAAATAGGAGTGAGATTTTATCCGTGAAAAAGGAGAGAAGTCAGAAGCCAGAAGTCAGAAGTCAGAAGAAAAAATTCAAGAACATTCTGTTTATGGTGCGCCCTGTGTTCTGCGCTCTGTATTCTGTATTCTGTATTCTGTATTCTGTATTCTGCATTCCATCTTCTGTTTCCGCCAAGGTATACATCGATATAACCTCTCCTGCGGTCAAGAAGCTCCCCATCGCTGTCTCCGAATTCGTGGGGACTTCCGGCAGGGAGCTCTCCGACATAATAATGGATGATCTCGATTTCACAGGGATCTTCCTCTGTCTTGACAGGAATGCGTTCCTCGAGGCCCCGGCCCAGCCCTTTAACCCGAAGAACTGGACCGTGCTCGGCGCAGAGGCTGTGGTGAAGGGAACGGTCATCGGCGCAAAAAACCTGGCGGCAACAGTTTCCCTCTACGATGCCCTGGAGGGGAGAGAAATATTCAGGAAAGAATACCAGACCGAGGCGTCACTTCTCCGTCCTCTGGCGCACACCATTGCAAACGACATCTACAGGCAGATGACCGGCGAGTCAGGCATTTTCAGAACAAGAGTCGCTTATGTCTCACGAAAAGGGGGAGAAGACAACCTTTACCTGGCAGACTGGGACGGCCACAGGCCGATCAATCTCGGCATAAAGGGGAACGTAATCCTCTCGCCCCACTGGTCAAAGGACGGCTCCAGGCTCCTCTACTCAGCCGAAAGGAACAGGCAGTGGGGGATATACCTGCTGGACTTTAAAAAAATGTCCGAAACAAGGGTCTTTTCTTCCAAAGGCACGAACATGGCCGGCGATTTTTTCCCGGATGCGGACGAGTTTGTTTTCTCTTCTTCCATGAACGGGAACCAGGACCTGTATACTTACAGAATCTCAGCATCGAAGCTGAACCGATTGACCTCATCGCGGAGCATTGAAGTGTCCCCTGCCCTGTCCCCTGACAGCGCCCATATAGTCTTTGTCTCTGACAGGGGCGGCACGCCCCAAATTTTCATTATGGGCAGGGATGGCAATGATGTAAGGAGACTCACCTTCAACGGTCCTTATAACACCTCCCCATCGTGGTCTCCCGGGGGAGACAGAATCGTATTCTCGGGACGGCACGGAGGGAAGAACCAGATATTCACTATCAGCCCTGACGGCTCAGGCATAGCGCAGCTCACTGACCGTGGGAATAATGAAGACCCTTCCTTTTCTCCGGACGGTAGGTATATAGTATTCTCATCGGACAGGGACGGCGAAAAAGCCGTCTATATCATGAGGGCCAACGGCGAGGCCCAAAAGAGGATAACCCCGAAGGGGTTGAGGGTCTTTGGCCCTCGATGGGCGCCGAATTAACTGAAGGAGGTTTTCGAGATGAAAAGGTTTTTGGTCCTGGCAGCAATCCTTGGATTAACGGTTTTCGGGTGCGCAGAGAGAAAGGCAGTGATGCCGACGCCGCAGCCGCAGGAAATGCAGCAGCCGCAGATCAAAGCGCCTGATGAATCCAAAAAGGCTCAGGAAAAGATCACTGAGCAGCAGATAGCCAAGGTCGAATCAAAAGATGTTCCTTCACAGTTCCAGGAGATTTCAGGGACGTTCAAGGACATTTATTTTGATTATGATCAATATGATATACGGGACGATGCGAAACAGACGTTAAAAGCGGTTGCGGATCATCTCAGGAAGAACACTGCGCAAAAGGTGCTCGTTGAGGGTCATTGCGACGAAAGAGGCACGTCGGAATACAACCTCGGTCTGGGGGACAGGAGGGCAAGGGCGGCAAAGGACTTCCTCGTCTCCCTTGGAGTTCCCTCGTCACGCATCGATACCATCAGTTACGGCAAGGAAAAACCCCTCTGCAGCGAGCATACAGAGGAATGCTGGGCAAAGAACAGAAGGGGACATTTTGTGATCCTGAAAGGGAAATAAGATGCCACAAATTTTTGATTTCAGATTTTTGATTTCAGAATTACAATCTGCAATCTGCAATCTTCGAGCTGCAATTCCGATAGTATTTTCTCTTCTCATGGTCGCAGGCTGCGCTTCCACCGGCGATCTTGACGCCATGAGGAGCGAAATAAACCAGTTGAAAAGGGAATCCTTTGAACTGAAGAAGGAAACCGCGGACCTCAGGAAGCAGACAGCCGGGACCGTGAGGGAGGATTCCTTTAATGCCATCAGGGAAAGCCAGGCATCCCTTTATTCCCAGGTGAACGAGCAGTCGAAGGAAGTCCACGTGCTGCGGGGCAGGTTTGACGAGTATAAGTTCTTCATGGACAAGGCGATGAAAGAGAATTCCATAGAGCGGGAACTGTTACGCTCCCAGATCAATAGTCTCGATGCCAGCTTAAAGGAACTCTCCGAAAGGCTTGCAAAATCTATTGATGCAAGACCTCCCGCCGCCGAACAGAAACCGCCGGCAGAAGAGGGCGGCGAAAAAGCTTCCGAAGTGAAGAAGACTGAAGACAATGGCCCTGCGGCGCTCTATGAGTCCGCTTATGCCTCCTTTAAAGGGAAAAAGTATAAAGAGGCAAGGGAAAAATTCAACGTCTTTATCAGCAAATATCCCAAGGACGGACTCGTGGGCAACGCCCATTTCTGGATAGGGGAATCTTACTTTGCCGAGAAGGATTTCGAAAATGCCATACTGGCCCACGAGACCCTCATCAAGAGCTATCCCCGTAACGACAAGATCCCGGGGGCCCTCTACAAGCAGGGACTGTCCTTCATGGAGCTGGGAGATAAGAAGACTGCAAAAGTCATCTTCGACAAGCTCATCGAGAAATACCCCGATTCCCGGGAGGCTCCAATGGCAAAGAAGAAAAAGGCAGAGATCGAAAAGAAACCGGTAAAAAAGGGAAGGTAGAGGGAGACCGGTAGAGACCGTAATAAATGTCATTCCCGCTTGTCGGGAATCCTTTTTTTGAATGCGTATAGCGGAAACAAAGCGGCTCAAGAAAGATTCCGAGCAAGTCGGAATGACAGAGCGTTGTGTGAAAGTTTTGAATGGGCTTGCGGAATTTCCTCGACGCTCTCGTGCTAATTTTTCCCAAATGGATTACAATTAAGCATGAAACTCCGGGATAACTTCTCCCGCGTCATTGATTACCTGCGCATTTCGATCACCGACAGGTGCAATCTAAGGTGTATCTACTGCATGCCCACCGGCGGTGTCATGCCCATCGAGCACAAGGAGATACTCTCCTACGAAGAGATTGTGAGAGTGGTAAGGGTTGCGGCAGCCCTCGGAGTAAGAAAGATCAGGATTACCGGTGGAGAGCCCCTGGCAAGGAAGAACGTTACCTACCTCGTTTCATCTCTGAGAAACATCACCGGCATCGAAGACATAAGCCTCACCACAAACGGCGTGCTCCTCAAAAAATATGCAAAGGAACTGGCGGACGCAGGTCTGAACAGGGTGAATATAAGCCTCGATTCCCTCATGCCTGAACGGTACGGGGAAATCACGCGGGGAGGGGAGATCAGCCTTGTGATGAAGGGGATTGAGGCAGCCGAAAAAGCCGGTTTGCTCCCCTTGAAGATCAACATGGTGCCCATACGGGGCTTGAATGATGACGAAATCGAGAAATTTGCGGGGTTAACCCTGAATACCCCCTACCAGGTGAGGTTTATCGAATTCATGCCCATAGGGGCAGGAGACTTGTGGAGCGATGAGCGATATATTTCTACTGACGAGATAAAAAAGCGGGTTGAGAAGATAGGAGCCCTATCCCCGGTCAGGCTGAGGCGGGACGGTCCTGCGCGGTACTACCGGTTCGAAAACGCGCCCGGCGTCCTGGGTTTTATCAGCGCATTGACTCACCATTTCTGCCACGACTGCAACCGCCTTCGCATCACTGCCGACGGTAAATTGAGGCCGTGCCTTTTTTCAGAGACCGAGATCGACCTGAAACCCGCGCTCAGGAATTCGTCATCCGATGAAGATCTAGAGCGTCTCCTCAGATTATCCATAGAAGTGAAACCCGAAGGACATACCATCAACCGGCGCGGTGACACAACATCGGCCTCCAGGAGCTCGTTAAAGCCTATGTCAAGGATCGGGGGATAGATGCGACTCTCCCACCTCGATAAAAAGGGAAAGGCAAAGATGGTGGATGTATCTGAAAAACCGGCTACGCAAAGGGAGGCGGTGGCAAAGGGCAGTGTATATATGAAACCCGCCACTCTGAAGCTCATAAAAGACGGAGCGGTCCCCAAGGGCGATGTGATGGCAGCGGCGAGGATCGCCGGCATCATGGCCGCAAAAAAGACAGGTGGACTGATTCCCCTCTGTCATCCCATCAGCATCACCTCGGTGACTGTTGATCTGACCATCCATGAGAAGAAGAGCAGAATAGATATAGCGGCAAAGGTGAAGACCGTGGGCCAGACAGGGGTCGAGATGGAGGCATTGACCGCAGTATCCGTTGCTGCTTTGACCGTATACGACATGTGCAAGGCCGTAGACAAGGAGATGACCATCTCCGATATCATGCTCATGGAAAAACGCGGCGGCAGAAGCGGGGAGTTCAGGAGGAACGCCGCCTCTCCGGTCTCAAGGAAAACTGCGGTAAGTAAATCTCAAAAGAAGTGAGTACACGAACCCAGGCTCCGCCTGGAAGCCAACAGGCATAGATAATCGCAAACGTTGTGAACTTCCGCCTGAAACCATAAAAATCTTTTTTTTGCTTCTTTCCTGAAACGCACACCTTTGAACTCTGATATAATAGTGCATAGTACTAGCAGTAATATGGTCGTCGGCTAGGGAGTATGACAAGAATGTTGTCTTTAATTCTGGCTATTGCGTATCTGGTGGCAGCATATGTTTTTGCCAGTTCGGAAGTTTTTTTCAGGATGATATTTTTCCTACTCATCGGTATCGTCTGTATTTGGTTTGGCGATCCACTGGGCAGAATCACAGGATTCAGATGGGTCGGGAATATCAATATTTCCCAAGAAACACCGGGCAGCGTCATTAAATTCTTGGGTTGGATAGTGCTACTACTAGTACCCGCTATCCTCCTAGTCTTTCAGAAATGACTTCTTCCTCTTCTATGTCATGCTCTATACGGTTAAAATGTTGTAAGTTTCTATTAGAAAACCAACTGGGAACGACACAGTCTCATAAACATGTTTGACAAGAAGGTCATCCTGTTTGTTTTATTCCATGCGGCAACTTGCTTCATTGCTACAGTCTGCTTCATTCTTATTTCTGGCGGCGAAAAATTCCTCGAATATTCCCTTCCTGTAAAGGCTCTTAGAGTTGGGAGTGCTCTTTTTTATTTCACGGGGACTGCCTATTCTTTTGGTCTCTCCGTTTCCAGATATTTTGCCAAATATGTTGATGAAGTAGTACTGTGGAAGATCTCAGTATATGCTTCTCCGCTATGGTTGCTGCTATCGGTATTTCTTTATCGGGATCTATTGAGGGGGGGGTAGTGAGGGGATAGGGACACTTGAGGGGATAGGGACACTTGAGGGGATAGGGACACTTCCCATATTTCAAGGTCTAAAATGTAACCAAGAGATTATTATGCATCATTTCATTGCCCCTCCCCCGCCGTCCACCCCGAAATAGTGCAAAAACGCCGACGTGCGGCAGCACAACGGTTCAAACGACTGAGGCAGTTCAAACGAAACTCATTAAGGTCGGAATCGCCTCAATCGAAAGGCTTTATTCCGAAGGCTATCTCACACTGCTTGGTTGAAAAGCCCCCTCGCCACCTTCAGGTTCCTCGGATCGTCCTCCTCGCTTTTTTCGGTGTTTCGAGGATCAGCGGGACATCCCTGAATGCGGGATGGTTTATGAACCTCCCCAGTTCATTCGCCCGTTCCAGGGAGAGCTGCACGTCTCCCGCAATCGATGTGTGAACCCCGAGTCTCCTCACGCTCTTCTTCATCTTTATGGTATAATTATATCTTCTTTCAATTATCCTGCGAAACACTATGAAAAAACAATATGCAATCGGAATAGACCTCGGAGGTACGAATCTGAGGGTGGCCCTGGTGTCGGAAGAGGGAAAGCTCGTAAAAAAAATAAAGGTTCCCTCCTCCGAGAACATCAGGGAGTCTCTTCTGAAATCCATCGGCGATGTATTTTCGGACAATGTGGCGGGAATAGGGTTTGGCGTGGCAGGACTCATCGACAGTGAAAAAGGGGTGGTGATGGAATCACCGAATCTGCCGGCCATAGAGGGGTTGAACATCCCAGAAATGGTGAAAACCAGGTTCAATGTCCCCGTATATGTGGAAAACGACGCCAATGCGGCTGCCCTGGGGGAGAAATGGAAGGGCGAAGGCAGGGCTTTCAGAAGCTTTGTGCTCATCACTCTCGGAACCGGGATCGGCGGCGGCATCATCCACAACCATGCACTGATGAATATCCCTGCAGAGATAGGACATATGAGCATAAACACCGGGGGAGAAAAGTGTTCCTGCGGAAATAACGGGTGTCTGGAAATGTATGCTTCTGCAAAGGCAATGCTCGCCTACGCCATAACGGCTCTGGATAACGGCGCGGAGAGCACGCTGAGGGAATGCTGCAAGGGGAATATCTATAAGCTGACGCCGGAAGACATTTACCTGACCGCGCTTGACGGAGACAACCTTGCGAGGGAGGTGTTGCGGGAGGCAGGAAGATACCTGGGAGTGGGAATATCTTCAATAATAAACATATTCGGCCCGGATGCGATAATACTGGCAGGGGGACTGACTATTGATAACCTGAAGAATGCAATTGAAAAGGTAAAACCATATGGAGTAGATGTAAGCAGTGGAGTAGAGAAAGAACCCGGGATCAAAGATCATGATAAAATGAGGAGATTTATTGAGATTGCCAAGATTTTTTAATTTTCCCTTGACCTTAACATGTCCCATAAATAATGC
>CAMTVV010000236.1:0-5153 GCA_947085305.1 uncultured Nitrospiraceae bacterium | reverse complement strand
TGGCCAAAATTTCTGATATGGATAGCAGGCATTCCTCAAAGCCTTTAATAATGCGACAAGATTATTAAATGCCTGTTTATACTGCCGAATGTAAAAGGTAATACTGAAGTTGCCCTTAAACGGCGGGAGGGTTCGGCTCTAAGGTATTGCCATTAAAGGCTTTTCAGAACACCTGCTATCCATAATTACGGATAGTTATGCTTAAAAACCATAAATCCAATATCGGCAATAATCGCTAAAATGGAGAGCAGGAAAATAATGAAATAATTTACATTCTCAGGGGATTTTCTTATGGACGAGAGGAGATAGACAACCACTTCCCTGTCTTCATCGGTAAGACAGGCATTCGCCTTTATCTTTTCGATCAACCGGAATTTTTCAACGGCCTTTTTCCTTTTCTCCGAGATGTAATACCTGTATAAGAAAAAGACCATATAGCCGAGGACTCCCACATACCATACAGGTCTAACCCATGAAGGCTCAAGCCGCTGAAGGACTATAATAGCCCTGAAGGCAATTGCCGAGATAATGCCCAGGGCAAAAAAACAGTAGATTATGGATGGAGGAAGGGTGTGTGGTTTTTTATCATTCATATGCAATGATCACTTTAGCCTTTTTACCACAGATACCGCAATCTTCATCTCTGCAGATATTGAGCTTCCTGAACTCCATATCGATAGTATTAAACACGAGCATCTTTGAAAGCAGCGGTTTCCCATAGCCCGTGAGCAGCTTTATCGCCTCGATGGCCATTATGCATCCGAGCATTCCCGATACAGCGCCAAGAACCGGAAACCCCAGTTCCTCCCATTCATTATTATCTTCTGGATACAGACAATTCAGGCATGGAGTCTTTTCAGGGATGACATTGAAAATATATCCCTCCATTCCGTTCATCGCTGCCTCGACCATCGGAATATCCTTTCTTATGCACGCATTGTTTAATACCCGCCTTTCATGAAAATTCGGGCGCGCAGAGAGCGCTATCCGAACTCCATCGAGAAGTTCATCAACATTATCCCCTGATGTTCTTTCATCATATATCTCAACCTTCACATCGGGATTTATATCTACGATGGTCTTCATTGCCTGTTTAACCCTGCTCTTACCTATCCAGTCATGTTTCATCAATATCTGCCTGTTCATGTTTGAGAGCGTTAGATTTCCGTAATGGGCAAAAACCAGCTTTCCTATGCCTGCAACTGCAAGATACAGTGCAGCAGTCCCTCCAAGACCGCCTATTCCCGCAATAAGCGCAGTGGAATCCTTCAGCCTCTGCTGATGCTCCGCGTCAAACCCATCAAGCATCAATTGCCTGCGGTAGCGCTCACGTTCCATATCAGTTAACCATCTCACAATATTCCTCTCCGATCCTCGCATTCAGCACCTCAAGCTCCATGTCCTTGTCATCTCCGAGGATGCCGCACGCATCCGCCCTGCACTGCCTGCAGTGCGTCATCTGAGGTATGTATTTAATACACTCCTCTCTCATTCTGTTAATCATCTCGCCGGGAGGCCTCTGCAAATACTCTAACTCTGCCTGCGGAATCAAAGGCATTATATTCATTATATCTGCTTCTTTACTGCCAGCAAGCCATGCAATTAAAGGAATCTCCGTATCATTCACACCCGGAATTAAGACGCTGTTCACCTTCACGATAAGCCCAGCGTCTATGGCGTTTCTCAAGCCTCTCCACTGGTTGCACAAAAGGCACTCCGCCGCGTCCTTGCCCCTGTAACGCTTGCCTCTATAGTTCACCCATGAATATATCTTCTCCGCCGTTTCCGGCATTACGGCATTGATAGTAATGGTGAGGCTTCTCACCCCTGATTTCACAAGGTCTTCAAGCCTGTCGGAGAGATAAAGGCCGTTTGTAGAAACGCATAGAATAAGTTCGGGAAACTCCCTATTAATCGCCCTTAGTGTCTCGAAGGTTGTATCGTTTGCAAGAGGATCTCCAGGACCCGCAATACCAACAACGCTCAGCCTGTCATTCCTTTCAACAAGAGTCCTTACCCTTTCCAGAGCCTCCGACGGAGTCAAGACCTTACTCGTGATTCCTGGCCTCGATTCATTTGCGCAGTCGTATTTCCTTATGCAGTATCTGCACTGGATATTGCACGCAGGCGCAACAGGAAGATGCAGCCTTCCGAATTTGTGATGAGCATCTTCCGAAAAGCAGGGATGGCTGTCAATAATATTCCTGCTTTTGCGTATCTTCAAATGTGGTATCATTTCACACCTCTATATGAACATGGCATCTCTTTGTACATATCCTCGCACATGCCTCACAGCCGATGCAGTTGTCAGGATTTGCAATTGACATTACCTTATTGCCCATGTCGTCACCGTATTCGTCCTCTCCTTTAAACGGCTTCTCTATAAGCTCAAGCACCTCTCGGCTGCAGACCTTATAGCAACGTCCGCAGCCGATGCACTTCTCCACGTCAATAGACTCGATGAATTTGGGCGTCCACTCCTTCCCGCCCCTTGTGTAACCGATAATAGCCATAATTCCTCCTTGTCCGGGGACAGTCCCGATTCTACGACTTCGCTTCGCTCAGTCCGTAAATCTGGGACAGTCCCCTTTCGTAATTCCTCCTTACGCTATCGCCTCTCCGTTTTTCTCTCCGGTTCTCACCCTCACAGCGCCTTCTATGGGTGAAACAAATATCTTGCCGTCGCCTGTCTTTCCGCTGCGGTTCACCCTGATCAGCGACTTCACGATTGTGGTGACCAGATCATCGGGCACCACCATGGTAAGCATCCTCTTGGGAACAAAAAGAGCGACCTTTGGCAGAGTATGTTCAAGGGCATAGGTCGAAGGCGTCGGCTTCAGCTTTGCGGATGTGCAGAAGGAATCCGGCATATCGGGGTCAAGGTCATTATCGCAGATCATTCCTTTCTGCTTCCCGCGGCCGTCAACGCTCTGGATTGTGAGCGAAGGGTAGCCGAGTTCCTCCAGTATCCTCTTGGTCTCAGGAAGTTTATCCCTCCGTATGATAGCGGTGATCTCTTTCATAATACGGCCTCCCCTGTTCTTACGGTATAGGCAGTCTCTACAGGGCTGATAAATATCTTCCCGTCTCCGACAAACCCTGTCCGTGCTTTATCCTGTATGACACTTATCACCTTGTCCACATCTCCGTCATTGACTACCATCATGACCAGCATTTTGGGCAGTTCATCATAATGCACCGGCCCTACCTGCAATCCCTTCTGCTTTCCCCTGCCGAATACCGGCATCTTTGTAAGTGAAGGGAAACCGGCTCCCTCCAGCGCTAAAACTACTTCCTGCTCTTTTTCCGGCCTGATAAACGCTCTAATCATCTTCATATTTGTTTCCTCCTCCTTCTTTTATTAGCTATCAGCGCTCAGCCAATAGCTATTAGTTAAAAAGTAAATTAAATATTCTCTTAATAAGTCAGCTTTTGCTGAGAGCTGATGGCTGACGGCTAATCGCCATTTACTGCCTTTCTCAGCCAAGGCGGCGGCGATTTTTTCACTGTTTCGAGGAGCTTATTCAAGGACTCCTCAATAGAGACAACCTCCTTCACCTTTATGGGCATCATGCCTCTTTTTACAAGCCGCGCTGCTGAAGGACCGCCTATCTCTGTGAGATAGACAATCTTGCAATCCTTTAGTTTTTCTGCTTTGGACTCAACTTTTTCGTCATGTATCTGTCCCATGCCCTTTGTGCTCTCTATCTCAGCATCCCTGCCATCAGCAAACTTTCTCATTTCAATAAAGGTGAAGCCCGTATCGGTTAATTCATAGATGGCGAACAGGCCTGCCCTGCCAAAGTGCTCATCCACACTGATACCATCGGTTGTTGCAAATGCCACTTTCATTAATGCACCTCCTTAGCTAACAAATTAGCTACTTCATTAATCATGGAGAGACTTCCCCTGTATCCAATGGTAATCCTACAATTGTTTCCCAAAACTTTATATACAGGAAACCCCATCTGATACAAAGCCACTCCAAGCCTCTTTGCCGTATCTTCTGCATGGGAGTTCGAGATGAGAAGATTAAAATCTCCCTCGACTGAAAATAGATCGCTTCCATTTGTATCGACTTCAAAAACCTCTGCCCCCATCTCTTCGAGCCATCTTGATGTCTGTACTGAAAGGTCACGCTCCAGCGCAACGCATAACTTCTTATTGCCGTAATAAAAATGGGCGTCTCTCATCCCGTCTATTAAAATCCGTCTCTGCCTTTCGTATTTCTCAGGAACCAGCCTGCCGCTCAACATCGAAAGCGTCTCCATGAACATATCCGTATCCTTTAATCCGGCAATGCTCTCAAATACCCTGTATTCTATGCCGAACCTTTCATTCAGCTTCTTGGCGGAAGCCTCCATGCTTGAGCCTATTGCAAGGGTAAATTCCGATTTCGATATCTCTCTGATTTCATCAACCCTTGCGCCTCCGGTCGCAATGGCCGACATGCCCTGCCTGCTTCCGTCGAGCGCTGACAGGTCAGGCAAAATTATAGTCCTTAAGCCGAACGACTCGATAATCTCCCTCAGTTCAGTAAAATCGGCAGGGGTGAGGTGCGAGCCGGCAAGAACATTGATCACCGATCTCGGATTTCGTATTTCGGTAACCCCCCTTTCATCCCCCCTTAAGTTAAGGGGGGACAGAGGGGGGTTATTCGCATTCCACATTCCGTATTCCACAATTCCAATGACTGCTTCAACTGCTTTCGCATACCCTGCTTCCAGTCCTCCCTCATAATCAGGCGTAGAGACATAGACAATTTGGCATTTTGAATCTTGAATTTTAAATTTTAAATTTTTAATTGCGCTATCCATATCATCACCCTTCACTTCTGAAAGCCCGGATGTAAGAATACCGATTACATCAGGATTATTTTTTTCTATAAATCCCTTAACGACATTTGTTATGTTCTCTTCGCTTCCCATAACCACATTCTCTGTAAAGAGCTTTGTGGATGCGAGCGCTATCGGCTCCCTGAAATGCTTTGTCAGAAGAACCTTTCCGAGAAATGTGCATCCCTGCGCGCCGTGAATAATAGGCAGAGCTTTATGTATCCCCTGAAATGCGATTGCTGCGCCGATGGACTGTGAATGCTTCAAAGGATTGATAAGAACGGGGTTGGGGGTTGGGGATTGGTATTTTTTCTTCTT
>CAMTVV010000235.1:0-9003 GCA_947085305.1 uncultured Nitrospiraceae bacterium | reverse complement strand
ATCACACTCGCCTATCTGCTGAAGAAATGTCTTGTTTGTAAGTCTTGGGCTTACAAAGAATGTGAGACGTTTAAAATAGCTGAATCTGCGTTTTACACCCAGATATTCGGCATAGATAAAAGAGAAGCGGAAGTTATTATCTGTATCGTGGAAAATAAAAATGCCGCCGTCTGACTGGCTGTCTTTAAGGATTTTCTTTCCCTTTTCATACTGCGCTTTTTTGCCGCTTCTTTCTGAAAGAGGCTGATTTGCTTCAAAAGCACAGATGAGCATTTTCTCATCTTGTGCAAAGTGAATTTCGCCGAGTTTTATCCCATTTCTGAAATTATCATCGTCATATTGAATTAAATCTTCTTTTCGCGGCGCAAAGGAGCGGTTTTTCTCACGGAAAAAGCGGATAAACTTGTCGGGATGAAAATCCTTAAT
Organism: uncultured Nitrospiraceae bacterium; assembly: GCA_947085305.1. Lineage (GTDB taxonomy): Bacteria > Nitrospirota > Thermodesulfovibrionia > Thermodesulfovibrionales > UBA9159 > JAMCQB01. The sequence continues at coordinate 8,577 of CAMTVV010000235.1, read as the reverse complement.
TATGTCAATTAATATTTGTCTGCCATTATTACGTACTTCTAACATAATACACACATAAATTTATATTTCTTCCATTAACTTTATTACTTGCTCAGGTGACGGAAGTTCTTTTTTAAGATTTCTGGGAAGCCGCGCTGTTATCTTATATGCAGCAACCCCTATCGGTTTTTTTGACACCCGTAATGCATATTCCACTATCGTTCTGCTTCTGTCTTTACATAAAATAATACCAATGGACGGGTTTTCCCCTTTTTCTTTTGCAGTTTCATCCAGAGCAGTAAGATAAAACTGCATCTTGCCGACATATTCAGGCAGAAACTTTCCGGCTTTAAGCTCAATAGCCACCAGACATTTTAATCTGCGATGATACAAGAGAATATCAATAAAAAATTCACTGCCGTCAATTTCCAGCCGGAATTGATTGCCGACAAAGGTAAACGCGCCGCCCATTTCAATCAAAAAACGGTTAACTCTGTTCATCAAAGCGCGCTCAAGCTCTATCTCGCCGTGTTCGTCTCCAAGCTCGAGGAAATCAAAGGTATATTCATCCTTGACTGCGAGCTTTGCCTGATTTTTTATTTTTTCCGGCAGGGCTTTGTCAAAATTAGTCTGGTTAAGCAGTGTCTTTTCATAAGTTTTATTTTCAATCTGATGTGTAAGGACATTTTTAGTCCAGCCGAATTTACGGGTCATGCGGATATAAAACTCACGCTCTAAGTTATCCTTACAATTCATCATAATAATTAGATTATGGGTCCACCCGATTTCTCTCACCATTGGTGAGAGTTTTTCATTTGTAGAATATGCCTGATAAAATTGCTTCATGCGCCAGAGATTTTGGGCAGAATATCCTTGTATTCCGGGAAACTCTTTCTGTAAATCCTTAGCCAGAGTCTCAACTACCGACTTTCCCCAGCCATATTGTTTTTGACGCTCAATAATCATTTTGCCGATATCCCAGTACAATGCAATAAGTTCTTTATTTACGGCTTTTAAAGCATCATATTGGGCAAGTCTAATTCTTTCTTTTATTTCGCCTAAAAAATCAACATAATTGTTTTGCATTATTTTTTTCATAAATTACCTTTCAGCCTGTTCTCTATCGCGATAATAATCTCTTTTGACAGGTCCTTCTGCCTGTCTTTTTCTTTTTGTAGATAATCCTCACCAAGCTCATTTTTCAGCGCTGATATTTCCATGACGGCTTTTTTACGATTATTGTCATCGGAATTCAGCATATTGGCAATGCGGCGCAGTGTGCGGTCCGGGAGCGTGCCGTAATCAAGAATGTCTTCACGCAGGGTTCTTATGAAATCCATATACGGCAGTAATTCTTCCCACGGGTTTGTAAGAAAAGTTTTGAGATTTATTAATGCCTTTTTTTCAATGCTCTGCTCGCCTACAGGCACGGGACGATGCTCCCTGAACTTTTTTGCCTTTTCATACCAATCCCAGAATCCCTCGCTTAAAGGGAGTTTCTTCTCATTTTTAGTGCAGGCAATCCTGTCAAATACATCCTCAAAAGTGGCTTGGTAAACATGGCTGTTGTCGGCGTCGTAGTTTACGCCATGTATATACATCCTTCCTTTTTTAAGAAAAACTAAAAGCTCATTAGCATCAGATTTTTTTGCTACTTTTATACGGGGCGGATAATTTTTCAAGTCTTCAACAAGCGCTGGATTTTCTTTTTTGATTTCCAAATATTTTGACAGCGCTTTAGTATAAAAACTTTCCTGTTCCAGATTATCAGGGTTCTGCTGTATCCTCTCAAAAAGGCCGGAAGGAGTCGGCTCTTCGTCAATGTCGAATATCTTTGCGTCTTCACCGAGCGTATTATGGATCAAGAACATCTTATTGCTCGCAATCTCCCGTGATTTCACCAATTCCGAGCCTTGTTCCGTGGGAAAAAAATTTACGATATAAAGATCGTCAAAGACCTTTTTGCTGATACGGTTTATGCGTCCAACGCGCTGGATTACCCGGACAGGATTCCAAGGAATATCATAGTTAATCACCATACCAGCCCGATTTAAATTGAAACCTTCAGAAATCCTATCAGATGCAAGCAAGATATCATATTCGTCTTCCTGCTCTTTGTATGAGGCGTCAAAGTTTCTGTTTATCTCGGATATTTTTGATGATGCAAGATCTCCGCCTACTGTAAGAACTTTCTTGCCGAAATGTTTTTCTAAAATCGGCTCAAGGTATTTGACAGTATCAAGGTATTCCGAAAAGATTATCACTTTTCTTTTCGGCTCGCCCTTATCAGGCTTTTGATCCAATACATCCCTCAGATTTTTTATCAAGCAGGCAGCCTTGGGGTCATTGTCAACCAAATCCAGTCCGGATAGTTCTTTAAGGATATTGTCAAAAAGCTCCAGATCGGCATTTATGTGGGCAATGAACTCGTCTTTGTATTTAAATTTATTGACCTCATATATCTCATGGTTTTTAGGATAATTGCCGTTTTTTATTTTTTCAGAGTACTCTTTCAGATATTCTTCAATCTGCTCCATATCCAGATCATAAATTTTTTCCAAAAGGGAGCGGTCAAGGATATATTTACCGGTCTTGTTGATGAAATCTGATGCGTTCTTTGTAATCTTTTTGAAATTCTCAATGCTCTGCTTAAAAGAGCCGAACGAGCTTTCAAACCGCTTAACGAGCAATCGGCGCATAAAGTCGTATAAGTTGCGCTGCTGGATGAACTGGAAATTTTCCTTTTCCGTGAGCTTCTCAGTTGTAATCTTTTCCCTCTCTGTCTTGTATTCAAAGGGGCGGTAAATTGCGCCTTTAAATTGGCCGCCTTCATCAGGGTCGCCGAAATAACGGCTGATAATCCTGTCGTAAAATTCCGACTGCCCTTTGGTTAATTCAAAAAACCATTCCTTAGGGTCTTTGATTTTGGAAAGTTTTTTGACCTCATCTTTATAGAATGGATTGTTTTGCAGGTCAAGGCGGTTGCGCCGGATGGTAACTGGCTCTATCACATCCCTGATCTGCTTTGCGAGGTAGTGAGACCGCTCTTTTACTTTTTGCAAATTTATTGTTTTGTCCCCGAAAAGCCCTTCATAATAGCTTTCTGCCTTTTTCCTCTTGGAAGTATTTGAAGAATTACAATACTTTTTTATGTAGGCAAGCCTGTCAAAGATTCCCTTAAAGCTCCTGAATTTATCTACAAGGTTGTTTTCAAGAGTTATTGATGATCTTTTGGGCGTGATGAAGAGCTTTAACAGGGATAAAATATCTCCGGGCCTGTTATTAAACGGCGTCGCCGTTAGCAGAATAACTATTTTGCCCCGGCATATATTTTTCAGGTATTCATAATCCTTTGTGTCCTGATTTCTGAAGCGATGAGCTTCGTCAATAATTATCGCATCAATATCTCTTGCCTTATTCACAAATTCGGCTATGCCCTCTAAATCGCCGAGAGACCTGACTTCCCAATCATACAGATGAAATTCCTCTGCATATTTCAGCCACCCCGACTTTTTGTTCTTATCGCCTACAAGTCCCGGCGGGCAAATAACAATGCCCCGCTTTTTTAATTCCCTTGCCACAGCACATGCAATGATTGTCTTTCCTAAACCAACAACATCAGCAATGATTGCTCCGTTATTTTTCTCTATAATCGCAAGCGCCTGTTTTATTGCATCTATTTGATATTGATATGGTGTATAGCCGTTTTCTTCTAATATTTTAATCAGGGACTGCCCGACTTCTTTTTGTTCATATGAGTCAAGGTAGGTTTTTAAGACTAAAACAAAAGCCTCAAATGGTGTAATATCTTTAACGAGGGTCTCTTTTTCAACGACTTCTATCAGTCTCCTTTTAATAACATCATCTTCTGTTATCTTTACAGCTTCGTCCCATAAGGCATCAAAGTATTCCTCTGCATCTTCAAAGCCAAAATCGCTTATTTCAACGTTGAACTCTTCCTGAGTCGTAATTCCGGCTTTTGTCAGATTGCTGCTTCCGGTGATAAACAGATTCTTTCTGCCGACCTGTCCTTCCTCCAATTTAAATAAATAAATCTTGGCGTGATTCGGATTATATGTTTTTCTAATGATAAGTTTGTTCTCACCGATAAGTTTTATAAAAAATCTGACTTGCCGATAAAATTCTTGTGTATCAAAGTCTTCCGAATTGAGAGATTTTTTAACCGATTGCAGAAATTTGTAGCATCTTTCTTCATCAGACAGATGATTATCCTTATCCGCAAATTCAAGGATGCCGAAGTTTGTCCTGTCAACATTCAAGCCTACAAGCACCTTAATGTTTACATCGGGATTGTCTTTCAACCCTTCATACAGCTCTCTGATGCCGGAGAAATAAAAGAAACCGACCAAAAACTTCAGTTCATCGCTTTTTTGGATTAACTCAAGCAGGCGTGTTTTCAGATTCTTCGACTCGCTGTTGGTAATAAAATTTTTCATGCAACCTCATGCAATTGAAAAAATTCATTCGAAAAGCTACTGCTAAAATAAAGGGGCGCTTCCACCCTCAATTTTCCCCTCAATATTAAACCCTTTAACCAGTGATTTGCAAAGAAGAAAGTTAGGCGGAAATTACCGGCACATTGTGTCTTTACTTCTCTGCTGTTTTAATCCGAGAGTTGTTTTTAATTTTATTCAAAGGCTTTAATACAACTCTGTCTCCTGCAGAGACTCCGCGTAAGACTTCGGTCATATCCCCGAACTGCGCGCCTGTTGTTACGGATGTCTCCACTGCCTTTTTATCTTTTACAAGAAAGATTGTTTTTTTGTTATTCTGATTTATTATGGATGCGGGATTGATAACCGTGCGTGGTTTTTGCTCATCGGAATTCACCGGCCTCTCCAGAAAGGCGACCTTGGCGCTCATCTCGGGCAATATGCGCTTGTCTTTATCTACAAAGCGGACTTTAACAAGGACTGTTGCTTTTGTGCGGTCAGCAGTAGGAACGATCATATGGACAAGCCCGCGGAAGCGGGTTTCAGGCAGCGCATCCAGCTCTATCTCGCAGGGCTGTCCTGTCTTTACCTTTTCAAGGTTGGACTCGGAGACATCCACTTCTACCTGGAGAGAATCCATGTCTGCAATGGTCACCACAGAGGCCTTTGCATTGGCAGCCGCTCCTAGGGGGGTAACGATGTCGCCCACGTCCGCGTTCTTGGTCAGGACCACGGCATCAAAGGGAGCACGGATGAGGGCATATTCCACCTGAACCTCAGCAGACCTCAGTGCGGCAGCGCCGGCCTTGATAGTTGCTTCTGCGGCTTCAACAGAGGCAACTGCCTTTTTATACCGCGCCTCGGAGGCATCGTATTCAGCCTTTGATATATATCCCTTGTCCGACAGATCCCTGTTCCGGTTATAAGAAAGGGAGGCATCCCGCTGTTCAGCCTTTGCCTGTTCAAGGGATGCGCGCGCCACATTCAGATTTGCCGCTGCCTGGTCCCGCGCGGCAACTGCATCTTCATTTTCGAGGCGGGCGATAACCTCTCCTCCCTTCACTCTGCTTCCCTCCTCAACGGCGAGGGATACAAGACGGGCCGTGACCTTGGAGGCCACTGCTGCCTTTCTCTGGGCGACCACGTATCCGCTTGCGTTCAGAAGGGTGAATGCCTGGGAAGGGTATATCAGAGAAACCATTGCCACCTCAACCTCTACCGCAGGCGTAAATACTCCCTTAATATAGAGGACTACCGCCGCAATGACAAGCAGTGCGGCCACTATCCAGCGGACCAGATTCCTGCGCTTCTTTGGCCGGGCAGTTGCTTCTGACTTGTCTATCTTCAGCTTTGATATGTCTTCATTTGCCATGAATCATGCTCCTTTGGAAGTAAATGTGCGATAAAGAATATCACATTATAAGAGGGCAGACTTAGGGACGTTGAGGCTTAGAGACTTAGGGACGTTGATACCCCATATACTTTCCGCTCTACGCAATTTTCAGCTCTTTCCGAATCTTTTCAGCGACCCATTGCCGCATCAGCGTTTGGTAAGGAATACCCTTTTTCGTTGCCACCTTTTTGATCGAGATGAGATACAGCGGATCGATCTTGATGGTCACGTTTTGCAGCTTCCTCCTCCGCTTTCCCGTTACGATGCCCCTCCCGAGGGCCTCGTCGAGGCTGATCGCAATGTCCTCCTCGATGATCTCGCCGAGGACGCCCCTTTTATCATAGTATTTTTCGTCTGTCATTTTCTTCGTTGCCGCTTTAATCTTCATAGCCTTCATCTCCTTCCGGGCCTTAACCCCGATGCTTCTGCCAGTACCTGAGCTCAGCCCTATCCATGTCCCATCCCGTAATAACCCTTGCCACGCCATCCCGTTTCAGCGCGAACACAATGGTGAGATAACGTCCTTCATGCGTCGGCCCCATCGCAACGAAGTGGCTTTTCTTCGTCTTTCGATACAACGGCTTATATGCAAAGACTTCCTCCGCCTCCTCTGGCCTCACGCCATGACCCAGCTCAAGGTGCACGACGTTGCCCTCGTCCCATTCAAAATCCTTTATCCTCAATGAACACTCTCCTCTAAGTAATACATTGTATTACTTTATATCTTAAAAGTCAAAGGGTTCTTGCGTGACTCGGAGGCTCTTGCTTCTTGCAGCACTCTTTTTTCTCCCGTCAAGTATCCTATCCTTCCGACATCTGAAACATGAAATCTTGCGGAAATCGTTGATGAAGAATTTTATGTCGTCATGCAATTTACGTTTCCCCTCTAAGACCGACTCCGACACATGGAATAAATCTTACCCACGGCCATATTGTATTAAATTACCGATGGTTTTGGCAATTTGCTTTCTTGTTTCCTGGGACAGAAAAGGGATAGGCTTCTTTGGCAGTCTGCCGGGGACAGACTCAGGGTCGATTTTGTTATCATTTCGACCTGTTCTCCTGGATTAGTCTCGTCTAAGCAGAGAGCCTCTCAATATTGCCTGTTTCGTATAAGCTTTATTCATCAACTTCGCAGCAGAATGACGCTTATTCGTAATGCGCAAAGATTTCCGGCTGTCCGAATTGATCCGGAATGGATCGGAACAAGTGTCCGGATTCACCGGAATATGAAGGGTTGTAAAAAAATTACTCGGTGGCGGCAGGATGGCAGGTATCGGTAAAGAGCTCTTACTTCTTCACTGCTTCATCAATGCCGTATTTCTTCAACTTCAGGTAGAGGGTTTTTCTGTCAATGCCGAGGACCCGGCTTGCCCTTGACTGGTTTCCGCCGGATTCCCTGAGAACCCTGAGGATATGTTCCTTCTCCATTTTTTCGAGCGTTGCATCCGTGCCTTCCTCTTTCGCTGAGGGGATTAGGGGGATGGAGAGGTCATCCGGAGCGATCTTCCCTGACTCGCAGAGGATCACCGCCCTCTCGATGATGTTTTCCATCTCCCTGACATTCCCAGGCCAGTGGTAGCTGTTGAGGGACTCCAGGGCCTCGGCGGTGAATCCCGAAATATCTTTGGACAGTTTCCTGCTGTATTTTTTCAGGAAGTAGCCGGCAAGCTCCGGTATATCCTCCCTTCGTTCCCTCAAAGGGGGAATAGTTATGTTGATGACGTTCAGTCTGTAGTATAAGTCTTGCCTGAACTCCCCTGTCCTGATGAGGGTGGGAAGGTCCTTGTTTGTAGCCGCAATGAGCCGCACATCAACTGTAATCGTCCTGTTACTGCCGACCCTTCTGAATTCCCCTGAGTCAAGAAATCTCAGTAGCTTTGCCTGAAGGCCCAGGGACATCTCGCCGATCTCGTCAAGAAAAAGCGTGCCCTTGTCCGCAACTTCAACGATGCCGAACTTGGTCTGGTGGGCGCTGGTGAAGGCGCCCTTCTCATGCCCGAAGAGTTCTGATTCAATGAGGTTCTCGGACAATGTGGCACAGTTGAGCGCGACGAAGGGGAAGGAGTTTCTCCTGCTGCATTGCCAGAGGGTATTCGCCACAAGCTCCTTGCCGGTGCCGCTCTCTCCCTGAATGAACGCCGTGGAATCAGTGGGCGCGATCTTCTGTATAAGCGCGAGGATACTCCTGATTTGCCTGCTTTTTCCGACAAAGTCCACGGGAGCCTCTTTCCTGAGGAGCTCCTGCTGAAACTGCTGGTTCCTGATCTTCAGCTTTCCGTATTCATACGCCCTGTTGACTACGATCACCAGCTCGTCGAGCTTGTACGGTTTTGTGAGATAATCATAGACTCCGTGCTTCATGGCTTCCACCGCTGTCTCCACTGTGGCCTTTCCTGTGAGCACGATGACGACAGGGGGAGCAGAGTCGGCCTTCAGCTTTTTCATGAGGGAAATGCCGTCTATTCCGGGCATCATGATATCAAGGAGGATGACATCAAAGGACTCGTCTTTCAGAAGACGCAGGGCAGCCTCGCCGTCGGGCGTTGCCTCAGCATAAAAACCCTTTCTGGTGAGCTCTTTCTTGAGGAGTCTTCTGAACGGTTCTTCGTCGTCTACTGCAAGGACCCTGATCATGGTGTTTTTGCGGGAAGCCGTATGATAAAGGTCGTTCCCGTTCCTTGTTCACTCTCCACATAGATGCTGCCTCCGTGTTCTTCCGCGATCTTATGGCAGATGGCCAGCCCCAGT
>CAMTVV010000234.1:0-26638 GCA_947085305.1 uncultured Nitrospiraceae bacterium | reverse complement strand
CAACAGTGTCGAGAGGGACAGGATCATCGCACAGAAACCTCATCCCGATGAACCCATGGCAGGAGGCCCGCCCCAGAAGCCTCAGGACATCCCCGGGCATCGCGGCCTTTCCCTTATTGTAAGTTCCGGCCCCTATGAGACGGTTTACTTCTGTCCCGATTTCACCGGCAAAACAAAGGATGATGCAGCAGGTCTCGCCGAAAAACTCAGGCTTATTCCGGAGTTCGCCGGCGCCGGCGAAAGAGTGAGGGCCCAGAAACCGAAACCGAATTCCCTCGTAAAATCAGGAGAGACCATTCATCTCCAGCTTGAAGGAGGATAACCCTTAATGACCAGAATAGCCCCCTCTCTTCTCTCCGCCGACTTCATGCGGCTTGGCGAAGAGATTAAAGCGGCCGAGGTTGCCGGTGTTGATATGCTCCATCTGGATATCATGGACGGCCATTTTGTTCCCAATATTACCATAGGCCCCTTTGTGGTCGAGGCTGTCAGAAAGATCACAAAACTTCCCCTTGACGTCCACCTCATGATCGAAGAGCCGGACAGGTATATAGCGGATTTCATTAAGGCAGGGGCAAGTTATCTCACCGTGCATATGGAAGCTTCGGTCCACCTCCACAGGACCGTCCACTGGATAAAGGACAGCGGCGTAAAGGCAGGGGTTTCCCTCAATCCCGCGACCCCTGTATGGAGTCTTGATCACATCCTTCCCGACCTGGATCTCGTCCTCCTCATGTCGGTGAATCCTGGATTCGGGGGACAGGGTTTTATTCCCCACGTCCTCGGCAAGATAAGAACCCTGAAAGATATACTCAGGGAGCGGGGTTTGCAGATTCTTATTGAGGTTGACGGGGGAGTGAAATACGATAATGCCAGGGAAGTGGCTGATGCAGGCGCAGATATCCTTGTCATGGGTTCTGCCTTTTTCAATTCCGAAAATTACAGCGAACTCACAGCAAAATTGAGGAAGGCGCTAAATGCCTGAGAGTATTTTCTGTGAAGCAGAACGGCTGAGGGAGAACTCCCGCTTCAGGGAGGCCCTGTCATTGTATAAGAAAGCCTTGAGAAAGTATAAAGCCGCCGGTGACTGCGGCGGACATCTGGGCTGCTTCCTTTCCATAGGAGATACCTGCAGAATGATCGGCGCTTTTCCCCGGGCAGCGGATGCCTATGCCAATGCCCTTTCACTGAGCAAAAAAACACGGGAGAGACTGATGTCCGCCGATGCCATGGTAGGTCTGGGTTTATCACAAAGAGCGCTGGGTGACTGGCAGAAGGCCTTGAAATTGTTCTCCGAAGCAAAGAGGATATACAGTGAGAAATCCGACAGAAACGGAATCGCCTTTACACTCTGGGCCGAAGGCGGCGCCTTCAGAGTGGGAGGGAATATAAAAAACGCCCTCAAGTCTTTTAAGGACGCAAAGAGAATCTATCAGTCACTGGTCGAGGATAAAGACGCCCCAAAGGGGATAGCATACTGCCTCTGCGGCCTGGGCGGCGTCTCCAGGGTTGCAGGTCTCTTTGACGATTCCATGGAATATTACTCCTCCGCCAACAGACTGCTGTCCTCATTGAACGACAGATTCGGCGCTGCCTATTCACACTGCGGCATCGGCAACGCCTTCAGGATGACGGGGGACTATGATATGGCGATGAAGCACCTGAAAAGGGCGGAAACCATTTACCGGCGCATCGGGGACATTGTGAGTTATTCTTATACTATCTGGAGCGTGGGCATGACTCACCTGATGAAGGGAAAGTTTAAAAAGGCTCAGGAATGCTTCAAAAAGGCATCTGCCAACTTCAGAAAGACGAAAGACACACGAGGCATCATCTATTGCAGGCTCGCCTCGGGGGAAGTGTCGTTTTTGACAGGGGAGGCACGTCGTTCAAAACGGTTGCTCACAGAGGCCCTCACCGAAGCTATGAGAAACCGTTTTGCCCTTGAAACATGCCATTCCAGGGCGCTCCTGGCTTTCGTTGACAGCGGAAAGACAAACAACTCTTGCTATAAAGGGCTCGGCTTGAAACTGAGGTTTGCATCTCTTCCCTTCAATATCCCCTGATGAATTGCGGAGTTAGGAAGAACCCTTTTTGCAGAATAGATTTGAACCACAGAGAACTCAGAGGTTTGAAAAAGAGCACACAGAGAAAAATAATTGCGTTATACGTTACACGTGACGCGTTACGGGTTACGGCATCCTCTGTGAACTCTGTGGTAGAGGCTTTTGCAAGAGCCTCGTAACGCCTAAATAGAAAGAGGAGACTCTGTGGGTATCCTGAACATTCCCAATATTCTAACCATGACAAGGATCGTGCTCATTCCCCTGTTCGTGACGTCGGTAATTTACCGCAGATATGATTATGCACTGCACCTCTTTGTCATCGCTGCGCTCACCGACACCTTTGATGGGCTTATTGCCCGGCTGAAAAGCCAGAAGACCCCCCTCGGAAACTTCCTTGACCCCCTGGCGGATAAATTTCTCCTTGTTACATCCTTTATTCTGTTTTCCATTTACGGGCTTGTGCCAACCTGGCTCACCATAACCATCATAAGCAGGGATGTCATCGTGGTGACAGGATGGGTCATCCTTTATGTCATCACCCATACGGCAAAGGTCGAACCCACCTTCCTCGGAAAGACGGCCATCACCTGTCAGCTCGTCCTGATCTGCTATATTCTCCTCGAAATCAATCTCCCCCCTTTGCCTGACATACACCCCTATCTGATATGGATTACTGCAATGTTTACAATACTCTCGGGACTGCATTATATTTATAGGGGACTGAAACAGACCAATGTCTAAAAATCATGGCGCTGAAATAGAGAAGGTTCTTCCCGACAGTCCTGCCCACCTCGCAGGGCTCGCAGCCGGCGACACCATCATTTCGATAAACGGCCGCCTCATCTGCGATGCCATAGATTTTATCTTCCACAGCAACGAGGAGGATCTGACCCTCGTCATCCAGAGAAAGGATAAAAAGGCAACCTTCAAACTTTCCCTGGGGGAGGGACAGAGTACCGGCATAGAACTAAAACCCTTCAAGGTTAAGACCTGTTCCAACCGGTGCATCTTCTGCTTTGTGAACCAGCTCCCCAGGGGGCTGAGAAAGTCCCTGTATGTGAAGGATGAAGACTACAGGATGTCATTCCTCTACGGCAATTATATCACCCTCACCAATCTCTCGGCCCTGGACAAGAAGCGCATCGCGCAACAGCGTTTGAGCCCCCTGTACCTTTCCATCCACTCAACGAACAAGGCGCTTCGCAATGCCATGCTGGGGAATCCGAAGGCGCAGGATGTCCTGAAGGAAATTGGATTTTTCAAGGAGCACAAGATCAGGATGCACTGCCAGATTGTCCTCTGCCCCGGCTATAATGACGGCAAAGAGCTCGAGCGGTCCATACGGGACCTTTATAAATTCTACCCATATGTCTCGTCCATGGCGGTTGTGCCGGTGGGTCTCACCTCCCACAGGAAAACAGCGCCGAAACTGAAGGCAGTGGAGAAGGAGGACGCGCTCAGGGCGCTGGAACTCATTGACTCGTTCCAGAAGAGATTCACAAAGAAACATGGCGAGCCCCTTGTGTACGGCGCGGATGAGCTTTACATAAAAGCAGAGAAAGAGTTCAAACCCCTCAGGGAATATGGTGAATTACCCCAGATCGAAAACGGAGTAGGCATGGTCCCCCTCTTCCTCCATCAGGCAAAAAAAATAAAGATCCCCGGGGGAAAAGGAAGCAAAAAGTTCATTACCTTTACCGGGACATCCTTCTTTCCCTACCTGTCAAGGTTCATTGATAAACTTAAAAAGGCGGGCATGGACATTGACGCCGGAGCGGTCGAAAATACCTTCTTCGGCAAGAGTGTAACCGTTGCCGGACTTCTTACCGGAAGGGATGTGATGAAAGCCCTTTCTGAAACGGTAAGAAAAGATGATATCTTGCTGGTCCCTGATGTTGTTATGAAAGAGGGAGATCAGGTCTTCCTCGATGATGTGACCCTTCATGACCTGGAGGAAATTCTCGGGATAAAGGCAGTGGTGATCGCATCAACGCCCAAAGGGCTCGTTGATGCCGTTACGGCATTATGATTCCCTGATTTCACTCTGTGATCTCTGTGGTCTCTATGGTTAATTGTGAAGGATGAAAAGGAGTCTTATGAAAATCAGCGGCAAAACAAAAGTGGTCGGTCTTTTCGGGTACCCGGTTGAACACAGCCTCTCCCCCGCCATGCACAATGCGGCCTTTGAACATCTTAATCTGGATTACTGCTATGTAACGTTCTCCGTCAGACCCGAGCTGCTCGAACATGCAGTGAAGGGCATCGGGGCATTGAACCTCAGGGGCGTTAATGTCACGATTCCCCACAAGGAAAAGGTGCTCCCTTTCCTTGATCTGGTGAATGAAGAGGCGTCTTTCATCGGGGCAGTAAATACGATACTGAATTCGGAGGGCGTCCTCGTCGGCTTCAATACTGACGGCAGGGGCTTCATGGAATCCCTTGCAGAAGCAGGCATTGCCCTGGGCGGGAAGACCGTCCTGGTCATCGGCGCCGGCGGGGCTTGCAGGGCCATAAGCTATTATCTCAGCCAAAAGGCTGCAAGCCTCCTGATCTTTGACATAGACGGAAACAAGGTTTCGGGGCTTGTGGGCGACCTCAGCGCAATCCGCTCCAATGTCAGCCGCGCAGGGAATCTGGAGAGTCTGCACGGCGCCGATATCGTTATCAACGCCTCTCCCCTTGGCATGAAAGATAACGACCCTCCCCCTCTGAACCTTTCCCTTATTACCGGGAAAATAACCGTTTGTGACCTAATCTATAAGGAGACCCCTCTCCTCAGGGCTGCCTCTGAAAAGGGGTGTAAAACCCTGAATGGTCTCGGAATGCTCCTGCATCAGGGCATTCTCGCCTTTGAGATATGGACAGGGATAAAACCGCCTGTGAAAATCATGCGCGCTGCCATCACGTAAATTTTGGTACATTTTTTGCTTTACTAAGACCTTTTTGTGTGATAATATTTTATTAGTGAAGAGCATATATAAGCATGTTCGGCGTTTGCCGGGGAATCTTAAGATCCTCTGGGGTTTTGTATTCATATCCGTGCTCCTCATATTCTTCATTTTTTCTTCCGATGAGCGGGAGTCCCTGAGGGATTTCTCCATAAGCAAGGCGAGTTCCTACATGGAAGGCTTCAGGATTGTGTCCAAAAAAAACGGAACGGATTCATGGGTCATCACCGCCCGCAGGGCCGACTTTTCGCGGGATGAAACCCTTGCAAGGATGGATGCGGTGACCATGGACATAAAAAAGGAAGGGGTGGTTCTGAATGCAGACCACGGCACTTACAACATGAACACCCGAGACCTCAAACTGGAAGACAATATCACGATACGGATTAAAGATTCCGTCATCCATGCAAAGAATCTTTCCTGGAACCCATCCGGAGGAATACTCTCTGCCGAGGGAAAAGTTCAGATGAAAGGCAACAAGTTTACCATAGAGGGAGAAGGACTGACTGCGACCGGGGATAATACAGTCAAGTTGATGCGAAATGTCAAAGCTATCTTCTATTAAGATCCCAAAGGGATTATTCTCCATTGTCGTCATTTTCCTTGTCGTGACGGCAGCCCCCGGCTCACATTCCTCCGCCGAGGACAGTCTCCTGGAGACAAAGGGACCGGTCGTCATCACTTCTTCGACCTTAACCGCAGATAACAAGGCGCGCACCGCTTTGTTTGAAGGGAGCGTTGTCGCAAAGACCGAGACGATGACCATCTCTTCAGACAAAATGCGCGTGTATTATACCGAGGGCGGCAGGATAACAAAAATCGAGGCCGGCGGCAATGTGAAACTCATAAAGGGCAAGCGGGTGATAACCTCCGATGAGGCTACCTATTTCGCCGATGAGGAAAAGGTCGTATTCACCGGGCAGCCGAAAGCAGTGGAGGGGAACAATATGGTCACCGGCACAAAAATGATCTACCTGATGAAGGACGACCGTTCCATAGTCGAAAACAGCAAGGTATTCATGGAACGTTCCCCGATGAAACGTTAGCGCCGTGGGCCTTTCGGAGGACCGAAAAACAGTGCATATGCTTCAGGCAAAGGACCTGTCAAAGGCTTACCGGGGCAAGAAGGCGGTGAGCGATCTCAGCCTGTATGTCACCACCGGAGAAATCGTCGGCCTTCTCGGTCCCAACGGCGCGGGGAAAACAACGACTTTCTACATGATCGTCGGGATGATAAAACCCGACAGAGGGGTTATCACCCTTGACAGCGAGGACATCGGTCAGCTCCCCATGTACAAAAGGGCTCTGAAGGGCATCAGTTATCTTCCCCAGGAGCCTTCCATCTTCAGAAAGCTCACGGTAAGGGATAATCTCAGGGCAATCCTCGAGATCAAGGGATACCCCTCTTCAGAGATCGACGAGCGGGTGGAAGGGCTTCTTGAAGAGTTCAGTCTCGCCGGTTTTGCCGACCGGCAGGCCTACCGGCTCTCCGGCGGGGAAAGGCGACGGACAGAGATCGCGAGGACGATTGCGACGAATCCGACGTTCATTCTTTTCGATGAACCTTTTGCAGGAATCGATCCTATCGCTATAATAGAATTAAAGAGGATGTTGCAGTACCTCAGGGAAAAGGGGTTGGGAATTCTGGTCACCGACCATAATGTAAGAGACACCCTGTCCATCACCGACAGGGCCTATATCATCAGCAACGGGGGAATACTCGATGAAGGAGTCCCTGAAAAGCTTGTGGCCAATCCAAAGGTAAGGGAAATCTACCTGGGAGAGGAATTTACACTCTGATGGCGCTTGAAAGCAGACTTGAGCTGAAGCTTTCGCAAAAACTGATCCTCACCCCCCAGTTGCAGCTTGCCATAAAACTTCTTCAAATGCCGCAACTGGAACTTTCTCAGGCCCTGACCCTGGAATTGACCGAGAACCCGTTTCTCGATGAGGTTATGGAAGAAAGGGAGGAACTGAGCAGGGAGGAGATTGAGAACATCGAATCCCATGTAGAACCTGATGATACTGAAGCCCCCCTGGAGAAACTAATATCGGACCTCGGCGGGTACGGCGTAGAGGACTATTTCGACAATCGCGGAAGTGACGGCAGGGACCTCGGATACTTCACGCCTGGCACGGTAGAACAGCCGTCCTTCGAGCAATTTACCGCTAAAGAGCCCGATATCTCCGACCATCTCCACTGGCAGTTGAGGCTCTCAGAGGCGGATGACGAAATAAGGGAAATCGGCGAGATCATAATAGGCAATATCGACGAAAACGGTTACCTGAGGGTAACTGATGAGGAGATAGCCCGGACTGCGGGCTGTGAAATGGAGAAAGCGAGGGCTGCAGTGGACCTGGTTCAGGGCTTTGACCCTCCGGGAATAGCCGCCAGGAACCTCCAGGAATGCCTTCTTTTGCAGTTGAGACCCATCAATCTTCAGGGGAGTCTGGTTGAGCAGATCGTCATGAATAACATGGCGGACCTGGGGAAAAAGCGCTACCAGCAGATCGCAAGACAATATGCCGTATCCCTGGATACCGTTATGGCTGCCGTCAAGGTGATCGAAGGACTGGAACCGAAGCCGGCTCGCAATTTTTCGAACCTGACCCCCACCTATATCGCCCCTGATGTCTCGGTGATAAAGACAGAGGACGGTTATCAGATCATCCTGAACGACGAAGGATTGCCCAGGCTGAGGCTGAACAACTACTACAGAAAACTCTTCCTTTCAAAAAACTCCCTGTCAAAGGAGGAGAAACAATTCGTAGAGGAGAAGTTGCGCTCCGCGGTATGGCTTCTGAAGAGTCTGGACCAGAGGAACAGGACCATTTACCGCGTGACCGAGAGCATCCTGAATTTCCAGAGGGACTTCTTTGATACGGGAATTGCGCTCCTGAAACCCCTGAATCTGCGCGATGTAGCCGCAAGTGTCAGTATGCACGAGAGCACCATCAGCAGGGTGACCTCGCATAAATACCTCTCCTGCAGCCACGGCCTCTTCAGTTTCCGGTTCTTCTTCAGCAGCGCCCTCCAGGGCGGCGCAGGCTCTGTATCATCAACCTCGGTGAAAGACCTTATAAAAAAGATTATCCTTGAAGAGAACAATAAAAAGCCGCTGAGCGATCAGAGGATCGTTGAACTGCTCAAGACAAAGAACATCGTCATCGCAAGGAGGACAGTGGCCAAGTACAGGGAAGAACTGAAGATCCCTCCACAGGGACAACGTAAGAGTCACGACTAACCATACAGCTCAATCGAAGGAGGACGTATGAACATCATTGTCAATGGAAGACACCTTGAAGTTACACCCGCGCTGAAAAGTTATGCTGAGGAAAAACTGAAGAAATTCGATCGTTACCTGTCGCATATCACCGAAGCGGTGGTCACCCTCACCGTTGAAAAATACCGCCACAAGGCAGAGGTGCTGCTTAAGGCAAACGGGCTTCTGATACAGGCTGAAGGGGTTACCGGAGAGATTTATTCCTCCATAGACGAGGTGGTCGAAAAGCTCGAAAAGCAGGTCAAGAAATACAAGGAGAAGATGGGCTCTCATCGAAAGGGCGAGGGGAAAGCCGCGGCT
This sequence comes from uncultured Nitrospiraceae bacterium, assembly GCA_947085305.1. Taxonomy (GTDB): domain Bacteria; phylum Nitrospirota; class Thermodesulfovibrionia; order Thermodesulfovibrionales; family UBA9159; genus JAMCQB01. Next base: position 18,040 of record CAMTVV010000234.1, on the reverse strand, counting down.
TTGCCTCAAACAGCGACGACCGAGCCTGAACAGGGGAAGATCATAAAGAGAAAGCAGTTTGATATGAAGCCCATGAACCCTGATGAGGCCGCCATGCAGATGGAGCTGCTTGACAAGAACTTCTTCGTTTTTTCGAACCATGCCACAGGAGAGATCAATGTCATATACCGGAGAAACGACGGCAACTTTGGTCTCATAGAGCCGGCCAAGTGAGATAGAAGATGCAAAATACAGGATACAAGATACACGATGCAAGATGCATGTTTTCGTTACACGTTACGTCCCGAAAGCATTCGGGATTACGAGTCAATGCATGCATCATGTATCGTGCATCACTAAAAACGAATTGAAGCCAATTGTTGTTATAATTACCGGCCTTTCAGGCTCCGGAAAATCCGTGGCGCTCCGGGCCTTGGAAGACGAAGGATTCTTCTGCGTTGACAACTTGCCTGTCACATTGATGGAATCCTTTGCCTCCAGCATCACCGCAGGCAACCAGAATACCAGGATCGGAATAGGCATAGACATCAGGGAGAAGGAGTTCCTCCCGGCCTTTGATTCGGTGCTGACAGCGCTCAGGAAGAGATACAGCGTGGAGATAATCTTTCTCGAGGCGGAAAAGGATGCGCTCATGAGGAGGTTCAAGGAGACGAGAAGGCCCCACCCTCTTGCATCGGAAGGCGCGGGCATGGAGGAGGCCATCAGCAGGGAATACACCATGCTTCTGCCGTTGAGAAACGAAGCGGATCGCGTCATCGATACCTCAACCTATACTCCCCACCAGTTGAGACACCTGATAGCCTCTCTCTTCAAACCCTCCACGCGTGAAAGCGCCATGACCATAACCCTTATTTCCTTTGGATTTAAGTTCGGAATACCGCAAAATGTCGACCTCCTCCTGGATGTGAGATTTCTCCCCAACCCAAATTTTATTCCTGAGCTCAAGGAACTGCGGGGCACTGACACAGATGTCCGGAACTTTCTCTTCGGAAAGCCTTCCACAGGGGAATTCATTGACAAGACTCTGTCACTGCTTGATTTTCTCATGCCCAGGTACAAAGAGGAAGGAAAGGCTTACCTGACCATAGGCTTCGGCTGTACCGGAGGGAGACACCGATCCCCTGCCATCGTCGAAAAAATTGCGGAACATATCGTGAAGAAACACGGGATAGAACCCGCCGTGATTCACAGAGACATGCACTAGGAGCGCCATGATCTACCTCGATAACAACGCCTCAACCCCTGTGGACCCCGAGGTGGCTGATGCCGTGCATTCAGCGCTCAGGTTGAACTTCGGAAACCCTTCCAGCGCACACAGCGCCGGTGTCAGGGCAAAGGCTGCGGTCGAGAAAGCCAGGGCAGAGGTTGCGGGATGTATCGGCGCTTCACCTGAAGAAATATTTTTCACCTCCGGCGGTACGGAGTCGAACAACCTTGCCATACTGGGGGCAGCGCTGCAGAAAGGGAAAGGCCATATCATCACCTCGGTCATCGAGCATCCTTCGGTCATGAACCCCTGCAGGTATCTGGAAAAAAACGGCTTTGCTGTCACGTATGTCTCTGTTGACAGCGAGGGGAGACTCGCCGTTGAGGAGGTGAGAAAAGCCCTAAGAAAAGAGACTATATTGATAACCATCATGCATGCGAACAATGAGACGGGTGTTCTGCAGCCGGTGGAAGAGATAGGATCACTTGCCGGAGAAAGAGACATAGTTTTTCATACGGATGCGGCCCAGAGCGTGGGAAAGATACCTGTGGACGTTGCAAAACTTAAGGTGGATATGCTCGCCATAGCATCCCACAAATTCTACGGGCCGAAAGGGGTCGGAGCCCTCTTCGTGAGAAATGGGGTGCATCTGAAACCGCTCTTGTTCGGCGCAGGCCATGAGAAGGGACTGCGGCCCGGAACCGAGAATGTCCCTGGTATCGTCGGACTGGGAAAGACATGTGAGATGACAAGACTGTTCCTGAGAGAAAGGGCGGCTCACGTGAAGAAGCTTACGGATATGCTCTTCACCGGCCTCAGGGAAAGGCTTGAAGATATAAGAACAAACGGCAGCCAAACGCTCAGGTTGCCGAATACGCTGAATATATGCATTCCCGGAGTGGACTCAACCGATCTCCTCGAAAAAATAAAAAACGAAGTGGCTGCAACCGCAGGTTCAGCGTGTCATTCCGGTCAGAGGACCCCTTCAGCAGTGCTCATGGCCATGGGGGTGTCGGAAGCAGATGCCCTGTCCTCAGTGAGACTCAGTACGGGCAAGGACAACACGGAAGAAGAGATCAAAGAGGCAATTGAGATAATTGCCTCAGCAGTGAAATTTCTCCTCAAGAAGCAATAGCGTAAGGGTTTATCTGAAATATGCAGCGATCGTTGACCTCACAGTGACTATTGATACCTGCAATATTAATGTCCTACACCTATAGTATTCTTGTCATTCCGGGCTTGACCCGAGAATATGCGAGAATATGGGGTCAGACTTACTTATTCTTATTGACATTTAGTTTTTGTCTTCAATAACCAATGTAAATGCGCTTCGCGAGAGGAGAACAAGCAGAATTAAGGTGTCAGGCAGAGGCTGGTTGCCTCTGCGCCTCATCCGCGCGTTAGGGTGTCTCATTTGCATACCTGTTTGTGAACCTTGCGGAACCCGGGCCATCGCAGCCGCAGCCTCGGCAAACACTTTTGCAGGAATTCGATGCATTCACCGTCCTTCATCAATCGTATTTCAGTTCAGTTCAGCGGCTCCTTACTTCTTCCGCTCAAACATGGCGCCTGCAATGAGCACGAACACAATGGACGAGACAAGGAGGACGCTGATGTCCGTGACCAGCGAAAAGTCAAAAACTCCGCTGTCCCTGAATATGGCGTGTTTCAGGGCGTCTATGCCGTAGGTGAAGGGATTCAGCCTGGTCAGGACTTTCAGGACATCCGGGAGCATCTTCACCGGGTACATGGCGCCGGAGAGGAAGAACATGGGCATCACGATGAAGTTCATGATCACGCTGAAACTCTCGAAACTCTCATAGAATGTAGCGATGACGATGCCCAAAGAAGCGATGCAGAAGGACAGCAGCGCGCATATCAACAGCGTCTCTATTATCGCGGGCACGCCGAGCTTAAGGCCGAGGAGCGGGAAGAGAGCGAGGATTACGGCTGCCTGTATCACGGAGACGATGGTGCCGCTCAGCGCCTTCCCTATCACGATCGAAAACCTCGATACCGGCGCAACTAGGATCTCCTTCATGAGGCCGAACTCCTTGTCCCAGATGATGGAGATGGAAGAGAATATAGCGCTGAAGAGAATCGTCATTCCCAGTATTCCGGGAAAGATGAACTGGATGTAAGTTACCCCTCCCATGAGACCCATACCGGGTGAGACAAGGCCGGACATCCCGCCGCCCACGAGAAAAAGCCAGATGAGGGGACGCGCAAGAGTGGCGATGAGCCTGGACTTCTCCCGCATGAATTTCTTGAGTTCCCTGGCGACCAGGACGTAGATCACATTAACCTCTATCAAATTTCCTCCTGTAGGAACGGACCTCCTCTTTTAGCGTATCCCCTGACGAAACTTCCTCAGCCCTGATCTCCTTCCCTGTCATCTTCAGGAAAACATCATTGAGGGTCGGCCTCTGGAGCCTTACGGAAAGGACCGAATCGCCCAGGGCCCTGATGATTTCCGGGATGCAGACATCACCCCTCAAAGAGGTCATGAACAGTTCGCTGTTCTTTTCGAAAACATCAATCTGGAAGAGCTTCTCTATTTCGCCTTTTGCCTTTTTATTGTCCGATGTCTTGATATAGATGACGTCTCCGCCCACAGTCTTCTTGAGTTCGTCGGGAGTTCCCATGGTGATGATCTTCCCATTGTCAATGATAGCGATCCTGTTGCAGACCTCAGCCTCTTCCATATAATGGGTCGTCATGAAAATCGTCACCTTATGCTTCCTCGGGAGTTCTACAATAAAGTTCCAGAGATTTGCCCTGGTCTGGGGATCAAGCCCCAGTGTCGGCTCATCAAGGAAGAGCACCTTCGGCCTGTGGATGAGGCCGCGAGCCACTTCAAGCCTCCGCTTCATACCGCCGGAGAATTTCTTCACAAGGTCATTCCGCCTGTCGTAGAGGTCCACAAAATTCAGCGCGTCCTTTATCCGCTGCTCCCTCTCTGATTTTTTTACGTCATAGAGGCAGGCATGGAATACAAGGTTTTCATACGCTGTCAGGTCCTTGTCAAGCGTAGTGTCCTGGAAAACGATGCCGATGGCCTTTCTCACCCCGGATGATTCCTTCATGCAGTCATGTCCATAGATAGACGCCCTTCCGGATGTAGGAGAGAGTAATGTGCAGAGGATATTGATGGTGGTCGTCTTTCCCGCGCCGTTAGGCCCGAGAAAACCGAATATCGTGCCCTCTTCCACCTCAAAAGAGATATCATTCACCGCGGTAAGATTGCCGAACTTTTTGACGATATTTTCGACCTTAATTATGGGCATAGACATACAAGAGTTTAACAGAAAAGGGCAAAGAGTGGAATGGAAATCCCCCCCCTCTAAGGTAAGAGGGGGGCGGGGGGGGTTATGAGATTCCTGCGGTTGGGGACTGTCCCGGATTTATCCGCCACTACGGGTTATCGAAAACAAAAATCCTATACAGACTCCACAGAGGCTATTTCAGGCAGTCTCTGTTTCAGCGTTGCTTCGATGCCTCTTTTCAGCGTCAATATAGACATGGGGCATGTGCCGCAAGCGCCGAGGAGCTTGACCTTCACCACTCCTTCCGGTGTCACATCCACAAGTTCCACATTCCCACCGTCACGCTGCAGCGCCGGCCGTATAATATTGAGTGCGTCTTCAACCTTAGATCTTTCGATCATCGTCATCACCTCCTCGATTTTATACTATAGCATAATGGAATTCCTGCAAGGTATCCATGATGCATATCATACGTAAAGGGTTCAAGAAGTCAAGGGAAATGCCTATTGCCTGAAAGCCCTTTCTTCCTGTATATTCTATGCAAAGCAGAAGCGAGTGGAGGTCTTTTATCTCATCGAAGGAGCTAAGATTATTACCGTGACCGTGTATGTCTTTTACGGAAAATGGGAGGTGTGACGTGAACATTGTTTATAACGACAAGACAGACTTGCTTTACATCAGGCTTGACGATAAAAAGCAGGATGTAATTAACAGGAGAGTTTCTGAGGACATTGTTCTTGATATCGGAGAAAATGACAGGATTATCGGTATTGAAATTCTTGATGCCTCAAAACATGTTTCTCTTGATAAACTGCTCCCTGTTAAGTATGAAGTTTCAAGAACTTAAAAATATTGTCCTTAACTTCGGCTAACATCAGAGTGCTTGAGGTTAACACTCAAAGGCTTCGCCCTTCTCAAGCACTCGAACGTTAAATAAAGGGGAATAAGGCGAAAGTGAGAACTGCTATTTGTTCAAAACCTTTGCAGCGTCCTTTGCAAAATAGGTAAGAATAAGATCCGCCCCTGCCCGCTTTATAGAGGTGAGGATCTCCATCATCATCCTTTCTTCATCGATCCAGCCGAGCCGGCCTGCCGCCTTCACCAGGGAATATTCGCCGCTAACGTTGTACGCCGCCACAGGGACATCGAAATTGTCCTTCACATCCGAGATAATGTCCAGGTAGGACAGGGCAGGCTTCACCATGACAATATCCGCCCCTTCCTCTACATCCAGGGCAACCTCCCTCAGCGCCTCGATCCTGTTTGCAGGGTCCATCTGGTAAGAACGCCTGTCTCCGAACTGCGGGTTTGATTCTGCAGCCTCCCTGAAAGGCCCGTAGAAGGCTGAAGCATACTTTGCGGCATAGGACATGATGGGTATATCGGGGAATCCCTCATCGTCCAGCGTAAGCCGGATCGCCTCGATCCTGCCGTCCATCATATCCGAGGGCGCCACCATGTCGGCGCCCGCTCTCGCATGGGAAAGGGCTTCCTTCGCCAGAAGTTCCAGGGTAGGGTCATTGGCCACATCCCCGCCTTCTATGAGCCCGCAATGACCGTGGCTTGTATATTCGCACATGCAGACGTCAGTGATGACGTATAAGCCCGGGACCGCATCTTTTATCGCCCTCACAGCCTTCTGGACAGCTCCCCTGTCATCATAGGCGCCGGATCCTTTTTCGTCCTTGTGCTCGGGGATGCCGAAGAGTATCACCGAAGGTATGCCGAGGGAATGAACTTCCTTTGCGCTCTTGACGACTCTGTCAACTGACTCCTGGAAACACCCCGGCATGGCCGAGACTTCTTTCTTAACCCCTTTGCCGTGGGTAACAAAGAGAGGATAGATGAAGTCATCAGGGGACAGGGAGGTCTCCCTCACCATCCTCCTGATAGTCTCGTTCTTTCTCAGCCTGCGGGGTCTATGGATAGGAAACATTTTTTTGCTAATCGCAGGAGCTGCAGCCGGAATCGCATGATGATGCCCTGCCGCCGCTGAGCACAAAGCCCTGCCTCTCGCCGTCATCGACAAAATCGATCTGCATGCCGCCGAGGCTCTTGAGGGTATTCCGGTCGATGAAGACCTTCAGTCCGTCCTTCTCAACGACCTCATCGCCGTCAGCCGGCTTCTCATCCAAATCCATTCCATAGGACGGTCCGCAACAACCGCCTGCCGCGGAATATATCCTCAGACCCCATTCAGTCTTTCCCTCAGCGGTCAGTATCTCCTTTGCCTTTTTCGCAGCCACTTCTGATATTGTTACCACAACAACCTCCTTATGGTTCCCATCCAAATATCTTGCGATTTATGGAAAACCTTTTCTTTTTAGAATAAAAGAAGTACGGCTGAAAAAGCAAGGAAACCGGGTCTATGGGTCTATTATTCCGGTCCGACAACCGGTATTCGCCCCTTGTTGCAAAGGCCGGATTTTTTGATATGCTGGAATATATATATGCCCATTTGAACAGAAGGAGGAAAAAACAGTGAAACCCAGGCTCAAGGAAATCTTAAAAACATTGCATGAGAGGGGAAATGACGCAGAAGATTGTTTGTCTTTATTGCAGACTTCATTCCTTTATCATTCACTGCAGCATCTGCATGACTGCCGGGAAAAGGTTCGCCATTTCAGGGACATCGAACCTCAGCTTACCCGTGAGCTCGCTGAACTGGCGCGGGAGAATGACGATGCAAAGCCCTATGTATCCGTCCCCGTCCATCTCGTGAGGATCGGGGAATGCACGGACAAGCTGGCCGGCTGCATCGAAAAGATGGTAAAGGAAAAAATCCTCTTCAGCGACAGGGCCATTGAGGAGGTCACCTTCCTTCTCCAGCGGCTCATGGATATCCTGAGGCCGATGTCGGACATCATCCTTGCGCGGAACGCCATCCTGGCGAAATACGTGAACGAATCCGAGGCAGAGGTTGTGAAGAGGGCTTTAGAATATGCTACGCTGCATGAAGAGCGTCTGATCGAAGGACTCTGCATCCCTTTTGCATCGTCGCTCTATATCACCATGCTGGACGAGATAAAGAATATCGCCTGGCATACAAAGGAGATAGCAACAAAGCTGACCGCTAAGGTGGCAGAGGAAGTACATTAGCAGATGTCCTTAAGCGTCTCCTATCTTGCACGATCCCGTTCGGAGTTATGGGAACGGGTGAGGTCTGCCGAAGCGCTGTTCAGGGAATGCAGTCTCTGCCCGAGAAACTGCGGTGTCGAAAGGACAGCGGGAGAAACCGGTTTCTGTAAGACCGGGGATAAACCCTTTGTATCGAGCTGGGGGACCCATTTCGGAGAGGAAAGACCCCTTGTGGGCAGGTTAGGCTCAGGGACCATATTCTTCAGCCGCTGCAACCTCGGGTGCATTTTCTGCCAGAACTGGACCATAAGCCATAGGGGGGAGGGAGAGGAAATCTCATTCGAAAGACTTGCCGGGATTATGCTGGACCTGCAAAAAGCGGGATGCCATAACATCAATCTCGTGACGCCCACACATCAGATGCCCATGGTCCTCCATTCCCTGGCCATTGCCGTGGAGAGAGGGCTCAGTATCCCGATTGTGTATAACTGCGGGGGATATGAATCAGTCAAGGCGTTGAACCTCCTGGACGGGATCATTGACATCTATATGCCTGACTTCAAGTATTCGGACCCTGACATGGCGCTCAAATACTCAAAGGCAAAAGACTATCCCCAGACGGCAAAGGCCGCGCTTAAGGAGATGCACGCCCAGGTGGGAGACCTCGTGATGGACGAAAGGGGAATCGCTGTGCGGGGTCTCCTCGTACGGCACCTCGTGCTCCCCGGGGGCATTGCAGGAACCGGGGAGGTGGTGAGGTTCATTGCAGAGGAGATCTCCAGGGAGACCTATATAAACATTATGGATCAGTATTATCCCTGCTATAAGGCTTCCGATTACCCACCCATCAACAGGAGGATTACCGGCAAGGAATACGCAGAGGCGATCAAAATGGCCGCTCGCGCGGGCCTCAGAAGGATCGCCGGCGTTGCCATCTGAAATGATTTGAATTTTTCTGCGTAAATTGTTAAAGTGATGCTATCACCATGGTGTCTGCCCTTCCCAAAAAAAAGGAGTTGAGAGTTAGGCAAACTATTCTCAGGGGTGTCTACGAAGACAATTTAAGAATCCTCGGGAAGGGTTCCGCGGTTTCACGCCGGTCGCCGTTCTCTCTTAAGAAGATCTCTGTGTTCATTTCCACGGTATTGCTCGCTCTCCTCGGATACGGGAATTACTCGAATCTCTCGCTCTTTCCGTAAAGACAGGTTGACCCTGTGGGCATTGCGGCACAACGCCTTTCTCCTTTACCTGCTGAAAGATCTGTTAATCCTGCAGAGTACGCCGCCTTTTTTGACGGTCAGGCACAACTGAAGCGGATGTTCGGGCTGGCGGTGAAGACGATCATGATCGACCCCGGGCATGGAGGCGCCGACTCCGGCGCTGTAGGAAAGCTGGGGACCCTGGAAAAAGATATTACACTGGATATAGCGAAGCGGCTGAAGGAAAGACTGAAGAAGCAGGGACATCTTAATGTCGCGCTGACCCGTGAACAGGACATAACCCTTCCCCTTATCAAGAGGGTAGAACTTGCCAATTCAGGCAGGGCAGATCTTTTTATCTCCATACATCTCAATTACCTTCCTTCCAAACCGATAAATATTATTGAGACCTACTATTTCGGCCCCCCTTCAGACGCCAAAACACTGAAGCTCGCAGAGCGGGAAAATGCAGGCTCCCACTATGGCTTGAGCGACCTCAAGGAAATGATCGAGAAGATCGGTGAGACAGTGAAGCTCCAGGAATCAAGGGAACTCGCAGCCTCCATCCAGAAATATCTTTTCTTGAACAGCCTGAAACAGAACGGGAATGTCCATGACTTTGGAGTAAAGAGGGCTCCTTTTGTCGTCCTGCTGGGAGTAAATGTGCCCGCTGTCCTGGCAGAGGTCTCTTGTCTCAGCAACCGGGAGGAAGAGGTCGAACTCAACACGGAGAGCCACAGGGAAAATATCGCACGGTATCTTGAGGCCGGCATTCTACATTACTTGAGTAAAGGAGAGACGCGCTATGAAGCAAAAAGAGTCGAAGCGGGAAGATAACATAGTATTCGTCGGCATTGACCTCGGAACATCAAGGAGTTCAATCTCTGCAAGCAACAACACAAGGGAATGGATCGAGAGCTATGTGGGCTGGCCCAAGGATTTTATTGCGCTTCAGGTGGTTGGAAAGCCCGTCCTCTTCGGCGCCGAGGCCCTGAAAAACAGGCTCTCCCTCGACCTCTGCAGACCCCTCGAACACGGCGTGATAAAGGAAGGCATCGAAAGAAGTGAAGAGGCAGTGAAGGAGCTCATCAAATACCTTATCGAACTCGCAAAACCGGAGCCTGATCATAAAATCCATGCGGTGGTAGGGGTGCCTGCCGATACCCTGAAAGTGAACAAGCTTGCCATCAGAAAGGCGGTATCAGAGTTTGTGCATTCGCTCATGGTGGTATCCGAACCCTTTGCGGTGGCCTATGGCATGAACCTGCTGAACAACTCTCTCGTGATCGATATCGGCGCAGGCACAACGGATTTCTGCATCATGCACGGGACTATTCCATCGGAGGAAGACCAGAAAACCATACTCGCCGCCGGTGACTACATCGATGAACAGCTCAACAGTTACCTCGCCGAAAAGTACCCCAACGCAAAGTTCAATAAAAATATGGTGCGCCAATTCAAAGAGCAGTACAGTTTTGTAAGAGAAAGTCCGGGCGAAGTTCGTGTAGAGCTCCCGGTTGACGGAAAACCGGTAATGCACGACATCACCAACGAGATAAAGCGCGCCTGTGAAAGCATCCTCCCTGCAATAGTCGAGACGACCACCGAGATGATAGCGCGCTTTGATCCTGAATTTCAGGTAAAGATAAAGAACAATATAGTTCTTGCAGGCGGCGGCAGCCTCATCAAAGGGATACGCGAATATCTTCAGGATGCGCTGAAGGAGTACGGTTCCTGCAAGGTGACCTGCGTTGAAGATCCATTGTTCGCAGGTTCGAGCGGCGCGCTGAAACTTGCGGAAGACATGCCTGCAAAATACTGGGAGGCTTTATAATCCAATGTTAAACAAGGCGATACTGGTAATCGACTCCGATACAGAGACATCTCATGAAATCGTGTCAACCCTCGAATCCGAAGACTATCTTGTCTTTATGTCTTCCACCGCGGAGTTCGCAGTTGCTATGGCCGGAAAAGTGAAGCCGGCGCTCATATTGGTCAACCCTGCCATGGACGGGGCGAGCGGCCTGGAGATATGCATGACGCTCCATGAAATGGACGAGCTCAAAAACGTGCCGATTATCGCTCTCTCCTCCTTCGAAGGAGAGATGGACCCGCGCTACCGTTCCGAATACGGCATTGTAGATCTGCTCAGGAAACCCTTTACCCCTGAAGAGCTGATAACAAAGACCATGAATGCCCTTTCGATGAAACTTCCCGATGCGGGGGATGTGACGCCGGAGCACAGGCAGGAGGCTGCGGCCCGGGAAGAAATTCCCGCGGAGAAGGCAGGCAGGTCTGACAGGATTGTGGTGAGATTGCAGGAAAAGAAGGAAGAAAAAAAAGAAGAAACCGAAAACGTACGGATTCCGGAAGAAGAGCCTGAGACTTCAGGAGAAAGCCTGGAAAGCGAGAAAATCGGAGAAAGAGAAGCTGAAAGGGCTTTCGCGGCGAAGATGCCTTTAAGAAGGCGGAGAAGCTCAGGGAGCAAGGTGTCTACGGCGGTTATGGTCGCAGCGGTTGTTGTTATACTGGGCGCAGCCGGCGCGATCGTCTATAAAATGGACCTGATTCCGGGCATGGCAATGAAAAAAGCGGTTATGGTTACACCTCCCGGGACCACTCAAAAGCAGCCTGTTCAGGAATCTCCTGCACCAGAACAAAAACCTCAGCAGGAAGTTATGCAGGAAAAACCGATTCCCCCTGCGGCAGTGTCTCCTCCTCCGGCAGCAATGTCTGCGCCTTCCACTGCGCAAATGCCTGAGAAAAAACAGGCAGGCAAGGCGCTTTATTCTGTTCAGATCGGCGCATTTAAGAATGAAAAGAATGCCGAGATCCTCGTCAAGCAGGTCAGAGAGAAGGGGTACGATGCCTTTGTCCAGACTACGCCAAAGGACAAGGAAATGCTCCACAGGGTTTTGATAGGAAAGTTTGAAGACAGGAAAGAGGCCGGTAAACTGGCTGAAGATATCAGGAATAAGGAAAACGTTAAGGCCATTATCACCGTGGAGTGAGGGAAGACCCCGGCAATATCATTCTGCTTCCTGATCTTCCCTGTCAGGTTTCAGATGTCAAGATATTTCCCTCTCTCCCATTCCGTCACCTGCATCTTGAACTCGTTCCACTCCTCTGTCTTTGTGCGGATGTATCTCTTGTAGAGATGGTCTCCCAGCACCTCCCGCATCAGGCTGTTCTTTTTCAGCTCCTGTATCGCCTCATAGAGGGACGAGGGGAGCGTGTCGACATTCAGCGATGAAAGCCGTTCTTCGTCAAATCCGTAAAGGTCCTCCTCCACCGGCTCGGACAGGCGGATATTTTTATCGGCGCCATCCAGTCCCGCAGCGAGCATCACTGCAAAGGCCAGATAGGGATTGCAGGCCGGGTCCGGACATCTCAGCTCAATCCTCGCCGAAGAGGTCTTATCCTCGAACCACTGGGGAACCCTCATGAGAGCCGACCTGTTTATCCTCGCCCACGAAATATACACCGGGGCCTCAAATCCCGTCACAAGCCTTTTATAGGAGTTCACTGTGGGACAGAGCACCGCGATCAGCCCTTTAATGTGATGAAGCTGCCCTGCAATGAAATGATAGGCAACCTTTGAGAGTTTATATTTGTCGTTCCGGGCATAAAACGCGTTCTTCTTTGTCTTCTTATGGAAAAGGCTCTGGTGAACATGCATTCCGGAGCCTGCTATGCCCATAACCGGTTTCGGCATGAAGGATGCCCTCAACCCGTGTCTCTGGGCAATGGCCTTCACCGTCACCCTCAGGGTAAGCAGCCTGTCCGCGGTGGTGAGGGCCTCCCCGTACTTGAAGTCTATTTCATACTGCCCCGGCGCAACCTCATGATGGGATGCCTCCACCGTGATCCCGAACTTTTCCAGGGCAGCGGTGATCTCCCTTCTGATGGTATGCGCCTCATCAGTGGCGAGGTCAAAATAGCCTCCGCTGTCCAGGGGCGCCAGCCTGTCAGGGCCGTTTCTAAAGAGAAAGAATTCCAGCTCGGGACCCACGTTATACGTGAAGCCCTTTTCATCGGCCCTCTTCAGCATCTTCTTGAGTATGAACCTCGGATCTCCCTCAAAAGGCCTGCCGTCGGGCATGTAGATATCACAGATAAGCCGCGCGGTGTTCCCGTCGGGAGAGTTCAGCCAGGGGATCACCGAATAGGTGGCAGGGTCCGGCTTGAGATAAAGGTCGCTCTCGTGAATCCTCGCAAACCCTTCAATGGAAGAGCCGTCAAACCACGCGCCATATCGCAGAATGTCCTGAAGGTTTTTCACCGGCGCGGTCACTTCTTTCAGAGAACCCAGTATATCCGTAAACTGAAGGTTGATGAACGTCACCCTGTCCGACTTCACTCTTTCCAGCGCTTTTTTCGCATCCATCAGTTCACTGCCTCCTCTCCTCTCTGTCCTGTCCTTATCCTCACCGCATCCTCCACATGGCTTATGAATATCTTGCCGTCCCCGATCTTTCCTGTCCTGGCCTTGTTCTCTATGACACGGAGCACCTCATCCGCCATACTGTCCGGCACCGTCATCTCGACTTTGACCTTTGGGATAAAGTCGATCACATATTCCGCCCCCCGGTAGAGTTCCGTATGCCCCTTCTGCCTCCCGTACCCCTTCACCTCGGTGATCGTCATGCCCTGAATGCCGATCTCATTGAGGGCGTCCTTCACCTCGTCAAGCTTGAACGGTTTTATGATTGCCTCGATCTTTTTCATGCGCTCACCTCAGTACACTCGTAAAACTTGTTAATCCCGAGTACTCATGGAGGGTTGACATCGCCTTGCTTTCCGTCGGTATGCCGGATTCCTCGAGAGCTGCGACAGGATTCAATCCTCCCACAATCACTATGCCAACCTTGTCGATCCCCACCGGGATCTCCAGCAGGGGCCTGTTCGGTTCACCGATGAGAAGGATACCCCCGATTCCCAGTCCGGCCATCTTCTTCGCAAGCCTTTTTGCCTCGTCCAGACAAACCACCGGTATCTCCCTGAAGCTTGCAAGTATTCTGCCGTAATGGTTCTTCACAGCGCCGATGACATCGGTCATCTTGGACCGGATGAATATCTCCAGAGGGTCAAGGGATGAACCCTCGTAGCTTATGAGGGAGAGGAACCTCATTGGTTCCCCTTCGCTTATCTCCACAACCCCGCCGAACCGCGACGTGACCGGTATCCCGGCCTTGAGAAATATTCCGTTAATGGTAACGCTGCAGACCGTCCCCACCCCCACCTTGCCTTCAGGCACCAGCGCCTCTCCGATCCTCTCTCCGCCGCGTCTGATAACCAGACGGTCGCTCATGACAAAGTGAGAAGAAAAAATATCCGAAAGGATGCCGCGGGCAGCCTTCATGCTCTCCTCCGGAAAATACGATATGTTGAGGATCACGTTTCCTTCCATGGTTTCGAGATTCAGCGTGGTGAGATACGAGAGGGCTTCGATCTTGCTGCTGACGAAACCGACCTTTTCAGAAACAAGGGAATGCTTCATCTCCCTTCTCCCCTTTTCCGTGATCTTCCTCCCCTCCTTTCCAAAGACCTCGGTATAGCCCCTTTCATCGAGAATCTTCAGATGATAGCGGACCGTCCTTTCCGTGAGTTCAACGCCGTGCGCCTTCAGCTGTTTCGCAATCTCCCTTGAACCCACAATATCCGTGTACGTATCCAATATCTTGAGAATCGCCAGCATCGTTTTGTTCATTCCATCTTCCTCGCCAAAATTACTTATTGATACCTTTACTATTGATGTCCTGTACTGACAGTATTCCTGTCACTCCGGTCCGCCTCAGGCGGATGGCAATGTCCTTTTGCAGGAGCCATCTGCCCGTGAACGCAAGAACTCCTCAGGCGTTGATTATCTTCAGCGCCTCCTTCCTGTAAGAATCCATCAAATAGGGTATGCCGGTGACCTTTGCGCATTCCTCGGTGAGGGACATCAGGTCATTCCTCGTAATGGATTCGATATTGAAACAGCGAGCTCCTGCCATCAACTGCTGCAATCCGACCTTAATTTTCTGTGAATAGCTGTAGATGCCGATTGCCCCCAACGGGACATTCTTGATCTCTTTGCTACCTACAATATTTTTCACATCTTCGTAATTGACGAAGATTTGTTCAACCGTGTCGCCGTATTCGCTCACTGTTTTCGGGAGATCATTCTCTTTCATCCATTTTGCGATATTCTTGCCCACCATGCCGGGGATCATCAATGCACGGCCCATGCAAACTGCCCTGGTAAAAGGCGCTCCCAAAGCTAAGGCCTTGAACACGCCGTCTTCACTGCTGAAACCGCCTGCAAAGGCCATATCAGGAACACGCTCACCTTTCTTATCCAGCATCTTGCAGAATTCATAGGCTGCAGCGTGCAGGTACAGCGAAGGCATGCCCCATTCTTCCATCATACGCCAGGGGCTCATGCCGGTGCCGCCGGGAGCGCCGTCAATGGTCAACAGATCGATCTTGGCCCTGGAACTCCACTTAATTGCCATTGCTAACTCTCGCAAGCCATATGCGCCGGTCTTGAGAGTGATTCTCTTGAAGCCGAGTTTTCTGAGCCTGTTCACTTCAGCATAAAAGCCTTTTTCATCGATAAAGCCGAGGCGGCTGTGACGCTCAAATTCTTTGATTGCTTTATCCCTGAACGCTGCCTGAACAACGGGCTCGGACGGATCAGGAGTAACAATATAACCGCGCTTCTGCAATTCAAGGGCCCGTTCGAGGGAGTTCACTTTAATTTCACCGCCGATGCACTTAGCCCCTTGACCCCATTTCAATTCTATTGTTTCAAGTCCATGCCTGTCGATGATGTATTCGGCAACTCCCAGACGGGTGTCTTCGACATTCATCTGGACAAGGATCTCGCCGTATCCATGATGATAGCGGCGATACGTTTCAATCCTGCGGTCCATATCCGGGGCTTTTGTCACCATGTGTTTATTGTTTAATTCAAGGGCAGGGTCAATGCCGCATACGTTTTCACCACAGACAATCGTAACACCGGAAATCGCAGCTCCCACTGCAAAATGTTCCCAGTTCTTGCGCGCAATCTCAGTAGATCCGAGAGCGCCGGTAAAAATCGGCACCTTCATTTTTACCTTCTTGCTCCAGCCGTATTCGGTTTCCGTGTTGACATTGGGAAATGTGGCGGTATCAGGGTCTCCTTTTTGACCTTTGGGAAGTCCTTTAGCCCCCAAGGCATATCCGTGAATGTTCAGGTGGGAATAGTCAATGGGATAATTTTTATCCCCGCCCGCGGTTACTTCACCGAACGGGCCAGGATAAATTACCTCCCTGCCCCTGAAGGTTGCCTTGAAAACTTCACAATTCCCTCTGCATCCGTCAATACAGCGAGTGCAGATTCCACTCATAGGCGTGACATTTCTTGAACGGTTGCTCGTTCTGGTTGCATCATTGGCATTTGGCTGTTGCAGGTTCATGTTTTTCCTTCCTTAGTATATTTTTTTTGGAAACTTTTCATGCACTAACCGCCTGATATCTGTTTCTTCCTATACTCCCCACCTCCTTCAGTTCAGTATCAGTAACAACAATACCGAAACAATAAGTATTACTTAAGGCCAAAGGCAAAAAAAATCCCCAGGGCTTTTTTTGATTTTGCAGTTATCGAGTGTTCCCGTATCAGGCGCTGACAACTAATAATTCGGCCTCCTCGTCTGATTTGTTTGTCCAGCGGGAAGGCAGGGAATCTTTCAGGTACATCGAATCGCCTGTTTTCAGTTCTCTCTCTGCGGCGCCGACTTTCACCGAAACCTTCCCCCGTATCACATGGATCAATTCGTCTTTTCTGTAATTCAGAAAATGTCTATTCAGGTCAGCGCCCGGATTGATAACAGTGATATATGCGGAAGTGTTATCTCCGGAAACAATTCTGAATATCGAATATCCAGTTTCCTTTTCGTAAAGATTCTTCCCTGCAGCTTCCCGCCTGATGAGCCATCCGTCATCCTGCGCCTCTCTGTTATCCTGAAGAAGCTCTGCCGGATTGCTGCCGAGAGCGCCTGCAATCTGCAGGAAGGAATTCAGAGATGGACTGACCTGGTTGTTCTCGACCTGGGAGATGAAACTGGTTGTAAGCCCGATTTTATCCGCCAGGTCCTTCTGGGACATCCCGAGCCTCATCCTCAGCTCTTTCACTCTGGACCCAATATCGGCGGACGGTTCCTTCTTCGGGTGGGTAATCGAAATCCCGCCGGCGGCAATCTCATAGAGGTGGGGCTTAAAAGCTTCCCTGTCCTGTCTTCCTGCGAGTTTTAGCGCCTTGATAAAGAGAGTATCTCTTCTCTTGTAAAGGTCGAAGACAACCTGGGTGATATGTCTGAGGTTCGCCTTGAACTTCCGGCTGTGGGCATCCTTTTCGAGGATCCAGTAGGCCACGGTATCAAGATCAAAGAGCCTCGGGCACATATAGGTGAAGAAACGGTAGGTGTCGTTTTCGTCGCCCCACAGATCCTGCATCCCTGTGAGGCTGTCAAAGACATACCGCGCCCCGGGCGCGAGACTGTCTTCAATCGCAGTAAGCTTCCCTGTGAATTCCTCTATGCTCCTGGGATTGACGATCCTTACCACATTGAGGTCTCCCGGGCTGTCGTAAAATTTCAGAAAGGCGTTATCATTCTTCCCCTTCCCTGAGGTGAAACAGTCGATGAGAGTGAAGTGCTCCGGGTTCAGAGATCGTGTTATCTCGTTGAGAATGCTCTGGGGAGAACGGTTAAAACTCACGTAGATCACCTTCTGTTCATTCTCAAAAGACTGGCGGATGAAGTTCCGGACAAATAAATCGTAGGAGGTGCCTGCATCAACCTCCCAGACAACATTATCCCCTATATGCAGGGATTCGATGAGATTGTCGAGACTCTTTATACCGGATGAAATTTTCCCCATGGCAAACGGTTACCTTTAGTCATAACTTTATATCATGTAAATTTCCTTTGTCAAGAATTTCGCGATTTCCGCGATCCCCGACAAGCGGGGACAGGCTAAGCCGGAATCATCATGAGCCTTGCTCACAAAGGAGCATGAAAATTAGAGTAACTCCACTCAATCCCCTCTTTTCTCCTCGGCGAATCCGCCTGTGTGCGGAAACCTAAGAGGGGAAGTTCAAAGTCCCCCCTCTTAAGATAAGATAAACCAGGGGGTTAGGGGGCGTTATGAAGACCTATTTTCGGAACAAAAGGCATCTATACGTAACGGGAACTGCGCTTCTTGAGAGAGAATTCAGCTATTGAGAGCAATGGGACGGGCGCTCTTCCTTTCAGGCGCGCAAT
>CAMTVV010000233.1:0-2995 GCA_947085305.1 uncultured Nitrospiraceae bacterium | reverse complement strand
TCTAAATGTGCTTACCGCCGAGGGCAGGATCATGCATGACAAGGTTGACACGGCGAACAAGGAATCGAGAGGGAATGTCCGCATTGAATATGGTGTGCCGATGCGTTCGCTCAGGCTCGGGCTTATCGGCAAGGCTGATGTCGTTGAATCCCATAGGATGGATAACGGCTCATGGATTCCTTTTCCTGTGGAATACAAGCGGGGAAAACCCAAGATGGATGATTGTGACAAGGTTCAGCTATGCGCCCAGGCGATCTGCCTTGAGGAAATGCTCAATGTTGAGATCAAAAACGGTGCGCTCTTCTATGGCCGCACGCGGCGCAGGGAAGATGTTGTGTTCGATGACAGATTACGGCTGGAGACGGAAGATGCAGCGGAGAAAGTTCATGAACTGATTGAATCGGGACTGACGCCGAAAGCTGAATATTCAAAGAAATGCAAAAAATGTTCTTTGCTTGATCTTTGTATGCCGAAGGTTAACAGCAAGGCGAGTAATTATCTGATGAAAATGGTAGAGGAATGAATATTAAACCACAGAGGGAACAGGGAGGCAATATCTTGATTTGTCATTCCTGCGAAAGCAGGAATCCAGACGTCGTCCCCGTGAAAACGGGGAACCAGAATGCAAAGGAAGAACTGGATGCCCGATTAAAAATTTCGGGCATGACAGCAAATAGTACATGGATTCCGTGTCAAGCACGGAATGACAGAATTGAAAGATTCCGGACAAGCCGGAATGACATTTGAGGACAGAAAATGAAAAAACATTTGAACACACTCTTTGTAACAACTCAAGGTTCGTATCTTTTAAAAGAAGGAGAGACGGTAGTTGTCAAGGTTGACGGAGAAGTGGCTTTGCGTCTGCCAGTTCACACGCTCGGCGGGATTGTCTGTTTTGGGCAGGTATCGTGCAGTCCATATCTTATGGGATTCTGCGCTGAGAAGCAGGTTGCGATAAGCTTTCTTACGGAAAACGGCGCTTTTCTCGCAAAGGTCCAGGGGCCTGTGTCGGGCAATGTCCTCCTCAGACGCGAGCAATACCGTCGGGCCGATGACCTGAAGGCGTGTGCATTTATTGCCCGCGCCGTAGTAACGGGGAAGATCGCGAACTGCCGCACAGTGCTTCAGCGGGCGTTGAGAGATCATCAGGAAAAAGTTGACACTGAAGCGTTGTCTCAGGTTTCGCAGAAGTTCGTCAATTCGCTCAGAAGGTTGCAGTCTGAATCTCCCCTCGACATTGTGCGGGGGATTGAGGGCGAATCGGCAGGCGCTTATTTCGATGTCTTCGATCACCTGGTTACCTCGCAGAAAGATGATTTCAATTTCAACGAACGGAACCGCAGACCGCCGCTCGATAACGTGAACTGTCTGCTCTCGTTTATTTATACACTCTTGATGCATGATGTGCGTTCCGCTCTTGAAACGGTCGGACTCGATCCTGCGGTTGGCTTCTTGCACAGGGACCGTCCGGGACGTTACGGTCTTGCCCTTGACCTGATGGAGGAATTCAGGCCGTTCATGGCCGACCGGCTCGCTCTTTCGCTGATCAATCTTTCACAGGTGCAGGCAAGGGGATTCAAGAAGAAGGAATCAGGCGCGGTATGGATGGATGACGATACGAGAAAGACGGTTCTTGTTGCTTATCAGAAACGCAAGCAGGAGGAGATAGAACATCCGTTTCTCAAGGAGAGGGTTGCGGTTGGCCTTCTTCCTTATGTGCAGGCGTTATTGATGGCGCGCTATCTCAGGGGAGATATCGACAATTATCCGCCGTTCATATGGAAGTGATGGTTCGACAAGCTCACCATGACATTGTTAACCTGAGCTTGTCGAGAGGGATTCGAGAAATAGCTTTTTAGAAACAAAATGTCATTCTGAGCTTGTCGAAGAATGTAATGGAATCAATAAATTATAGTCACCCTTCGACATGCTTAGGGTGACAAAAAGGGGCATTTCTCGAATCCCTCGTCGAAGGATGACTGGAGGCTTAGCAGATAATGTTTGTGATTGTAAGTTATGACGTAGCAACAACTGAAGAAGGCGGCCAGCGCCGATTGCGCAGGGTGGCGCGCGCTTGCAAGGATTTCGGACAAAGGGTGCAGTATTCTGTATTTGAATGCATCGTTGATCCTGCGCAGTGGACTATGTTAAAGGAGAGGTTGATTTCCGAGATCGATCCGGAGAAAGACAGTCTGAGATTCTATTATCTTGGTTCCAATTGGCAGCGTCGGGTTGAGCACGTGGGGGCCAAGGCGTCCATTGATCAGGAGGGGCTGTTGATTGTTTAAATGTATTTGCGAACCTGAAGATTACACAGGTTCACCGGGAAGTTCGCAGAGAACTAAACGGCTTGTTAAATATAGCCATATATGGAACGTTCTTTGACAACATCTGTTTTCGCGGGGATAAAAAGGGCGCGTTCGCAAAAAGTGTAAGTTTTCTCATTTAAATTTCTTGAGTTGTAGCTTAACTGTCGCTCCCCGCGCGGGAGCGTGGATTGAAACCCTTGTAGTCAGCGGGAAAAAGACATCGGCCCGCGTCGCTCCCCGCGCGGGAGCGTGGATTGAAACTTGGATCGCAGTGTAGACAGCAGGACGTAAGGAAGGTCGCTCCCCGCGCGGGAGCGTGGATTGAAACTAAGAAAAGCTCTGCCTCGAGCAAAGTTCCAGGGTCGCTCCCCGCGCGGGAGCGTGGATTGAAACTTTCGACCTGATAGATGAGAAGGAGTCGAGAAACGTCGCTCAGGTATCGGGAGATTTGACCGAGCAAGAGCAACTTCCCATAGCACTCAAGGGTGCTGTGCAAAGCCTCACCTTCACGGAGCAGTACCTTCGGGGTACAGGTATGAACCCGTTTGCCTCGCTAGTGTCCGGAGGTGGTGGCTTAGACTTGCCCGCGCTTGATCCCACGCTCTCGTTTCTGGGTAGTTTCATATTTGGCGCAAAGGCGTTCCCGCCCGGTGCAGAGTTCCGTGCCGAGGACATTGTGGAAGTAG
>CAMTVV010000232.1:0-6474 GCA_947085305.1 uncultured Nitrospiraceae bacterium | reverse complement strand
TGTCATATTTTATACCAAAATACCTGTTTTTCCCATAAAAATTCCCTCACTTCCTTTCCCCAAATATTGCCGTGCCTATCCTCACCATGGTCGCTCCCTCTTCAATGGCCACTTCAAAGTCATGGGACATTCCCATGGATAATTCCGGCAAGGGGATGCCGCAGTCCTGAGCAGCGTCCCTCAATTCTCTCAACGCCCTGAAATAGCGGCGGGCGTCTTCGGGATTTTCGGAGAAAGGCGGGATGGCCATCAGTCCCCGGAGAAGGAGATACTTCGTAGACGCCACTTCGGCCAGCACAGGCATGAGGTTACGCCTGTCAACGCCGTGTTTCGTTTCCTCCGGAGCGAGTTTGACCTCAACGAGCACTCGCTGCACTTTGCCGAGCTTTTCTGAGTGTTTACCGATCTCCCGGGCAAGCTCGATGGAATCGACGGAGTGTATCAGATCAAAGAGCTGTACCGCGTATTTGGCTTTGTTCCTCTGAAGGGGGCCTATCAGGTGCCATTCGATGTTTACATTTGAGATTTGAGATTTGAGATTTGAGATTTTTTCCTTCGCTTCCTGAACCCTGTTCTCACCGAATATCCGCAAGCCCGCGTCAATGGCTTCTTTTATCCGCCCGACACTCACGGTTTTCGTCACTGCGATAAGCTTCACATCTTCAGGTCTCCTTCCTGCCCATATGGCAGCATGGGAGATCCTTTTGTAGACGTTGCTAATACTATCTAAGAGTGGATTATTCATTTGCCTGCAAGCGCCTTCTGATACTCTGCCCAGAGTCTCTCCTTAGAGATATAGTTGTCTATGAAGTCCCATGGCAGTATATCATGAAAACCTCTCTGCCGGAAAAGATAAAAATCCGGCTCTATGCCTGCTTCGGCGCACGCCTTTCTCCAGTCCCCGGCGCCCGACATCTTTTCCAGGACCCCTGAAATTCTCCTGTCACCCCGGGAGAAGAGTCCCTGCATATAGGTGTACTTCGGGACGTCATGGAACACCTTCACTCCCTTTAACAACCCGAGTTCCTTTTTTACGGATTTCAGCCTGTTCTTTACCACGTCCGTCTTTTCCATGGGATGCCACTGAAAGGGGGTGAAAGGCTTTGGGACAAAAACGCTCAGGGTCAGGACAATTTTCCCTTTTCCCGAAATCCCTCTGATCTTTTTCACAAGGGAAATGATCCCTTCCACATCCCTCTCATCTTCTGTGGGAAGGCCGACCATGAAATACAGCCTGAGGGTCTCGATCCCCCCGGCAAAGATAAGCTCCGCTGTTTCTAAAATGCTCTCTTCGTTTATTCTTTTGTCGATGACGTTCCTCAACCTCTGGGCGCCTGCCTCGGGCGCGATGGAGACACTCTTGTGCCCCTTGAGAAACCCGATGAGTTCAACGCTTTTCTTGCTTGCCCTGAGAGAGGTGATCGAGAAATCAACGCCCTCCATGCAGAGGACATCCCCTGTGTGCGGGTAGTCAGTGAGGGAGGGAGCGATGAGTCCGATCCTGCTGCTCATTGCCATTGCGCCGGCTATCTCCTCTTTTAAGATCCCGGGGTCTTTCTTCCTCACCGGCTTATACACGGAACCGGCAACACAGAACCTGCAGTTCCACGGACACCCTCGCATAGCCTCTGTGAGGTACATGCCGGAGAACTCTGTTTCCGGAGTGATAATGGAAGGCCTGAAGGAATGTCCGGATATCTCCTTCAGAAATCTTCTCCTTATTCTTTCCGGAGCATTACCCCTTGCCGCTCTTCCGGCAATTCTCCCGTCAGCTCCATACACGAGCCCATACTGTTGCGGCAGGTAAAGCCCTTCAATGCCCTTTGCCCTCTCAAAGATATCTTCCCTGCTCCGGGAATCCCTGTAGCGCTCCATGAACTCCGGAAGCATCTCCTCTGCCTCTCCGATAAAGCAGATATCAAAAAAGTCAGCCAATGGTTCCGGATTAAAGAAGGCGCATACCCCTCCCATGATGAGAAGGGGATGAGCGTCCTTCCGTTCAGCGGCCCGCGCCGGGATCCTTGCCATCTCAAGGATCGCGAGGACATTGGGATAGTCATTCTCGAAGGAGACCGAGAAAGCAACAATATCGAACCTGTTCAGAGGTCTTCTGGATTCCATAGACACGATCTCGCTCCGTGTCCTCAGGTATTCCTCCCTGTCCTCTTCATCGGGAAGGAACGCCCTTTCGCAGACCACATCCGGCATCGCATTCAGCGCCGTATAAATACCCTGAAAACCGAGGTTTGACATGCCTACGTAGTATGCGCTGGGATAGACGATGCAGACGCTGATTTTTCCGCCGGGGTCCTTGTAAACGGTACCCTCTTCCCTTGAAAGGAGGAAATCGATCTTGGCCGCTATCTTCCTGCTCACCATCAGAGATAGTATACATTAAGAAGACTTGCGGGCAACCACGCTCACCAATACCTCTTTGCAGGAGTATGATGGTTCCGAAAAATAGAGATAGAAAATTGAATTTCCTTACAAATCCCCTCCCCTTGCGGGAGGGGACTAAGGGGAGGGGTAACCTTAATGGTTATTGTTCACCCTCACCCTTTCCCTCTCCCGTCAAGGGAGAGGGGACTATTGGGAAATTTCTATGTCTATTTTTCGGTGGTTGACATTTGACCGCAGAGTGATGCTATATGTGGTAATATATAACAAATAACAAATTAGGAGGCGAAGATGAAGAAGGCAGTCACGATTGTTATGATACTTGCGCTCTTGCCTCTCGCAGCATGCACGCAGTACCACACTGAAGGAGCTGTTACCGGCGGTGCAGTGGGCGGCATCACCGGAGCGATTCTTGACCATAGGAATCCTTGGCGCGGCGGTGTCATCGGCGCTGCTCTCGGCGCAGCGCTGGGGGCAACCATTGCGGACATCTCATACCGCGCTTCACGGGAAGCGTACGCTACGGGAAGGCCTGTGGAGTACAGGACCGAGGACGGCCGGGGCATCTACCGTGCAGAACCCCTGGACTACGATGCCCGCACCCGCTGCAGAAAGATTCACGAACGGGTTTGGGAAGACGGCCGTCTCGTGAAAGACCAGGTGAGGGAGGTCTGCGAAAGCACGCGCTACGAAAGAGGCTATTAGGCGTATCGTTTTTCCGCGATACAGGAACTCTTATGAACGTGTAAGCGGTTAGGAGATCAACTAACCGCTCACTTTTTAGAAGGCCTGAGAATTACGATGATTGAACTGAATTTTTCGAATATGATGACAGAGGTTCTCGGAGAGAAAGGGATCTCCGAGAGACAGATTGAGGCTCTGAGGGACAGAATCGACAAAGCCCACCAGGAGCTCATCCAGAGAAAATGGCCCGAACTTGCCTTCATGGACCTTCCGTCCCAGGATACCGGCGAGATCAGGAAAACCGCTGAATGGGCAAGAAACAGCGCGGAGAATTTCATGATCCTTGGCATCGGCGGCTCTGCTCTCGGACCGCGGTCGATCCTGGAGGCCCTCAGTCCTTTTCATAACCTGAAGAGAAGTCCAAAGGTATTCATCTGCGACAATGTGGATCCCCGCACGCTCAGCGCTACTCTCTCCATCGTGGACATTAAAAAGAGCATCGCCAATGTCATCACGAAATCGGGGAGCACTGCGGAGACCATGGCCTCGTTCATGGTAATATGGGATGAACTCTCAAAGACCATGGGAAACACTGCAGCAGAGAGGATCATCGCCACCACCGACCCTGAAAAGGGGAACCTCAGGGCCATTGCGCGGGACAAGGGGTTCAGGACGCTCTCCATTCCTCCCGGGGTTGTGGGGAGATATTCTGTCCTGAGTCCTGCAGGGCTTCTCCTTGCTGAGGTCATAGGAATTGACAGTAAAGAGATGCTTCAGGGCGCAGCGGATATCACCGGCAGGTGCGCCGAACCGGAAATATGGAAAAACCCTGCATATCTTTTTGGAACACTTCTTTATCTCATGGACACGGAGGAAAAGAGGAATATTAACGTCATGATTCCTTATGCAGACGGTCTGAAACCCCTTTCCGAATGGTTCAGCCAGTTGTGGGCTGAGAGCCTCGGAAAACTCGGCATGGGCATAACACCGTATCCCTCCCTCGGCACAGTGGATCAGCACTCCCAGCTCCAGCTCTGGATGGAGGGACCTGAAGACAAGGTGTTCATATTCCTGAGGGTCCTGGATTATGGAACAGACATAAGGATACCGGAAGTCTTTAAGGCTATGGAAGGGCTAGGCTACCTGGGGGGGCATCTCCTGTCGGAATTGATCAAGGCAGAGGAAGAATCCACGGAACTTGCCCTCACAAAAAACAAAAGGCCGAATATGACCATACACGTTCCTTCCATCGACGCGTACCACATGGGACAGATCTTCCAGTTCTTCGAGATTGCAACGGCATTTACCGGATTCCTCTACGGAGTTAATCCCTTTAACCAGCCCGGGGTGGAAGAGGGCAAAAACTTCACGTACGGGATGATGGGGAAAAAGGGCTTTGACCGGAAGCGGGAGGAAGTGGAAAAAGCACGGGAGAAGAAGGTCTGTTACAGACTGTAAGGGGGGACCTTTTCCATGTACGCGAAATATTTAGGACAGCTGGACCAGGACGACCCCATTCTTGACGGCATCTTCGGCAGCAGATAGAGAAACCTTTTGCTTTCCTATTTACAAACCGGGGTAATTGTGCTATTTTCTGCTTATGGATACCGGCCTGACTAATAGCCCTACACGGAAAAAAATACTCCTGGCCCTGAAGAAAAACGGCAGCTTGTCCGTGGCCGAGCTCAGCGATGAGGTGAAGATCACTCCTATGGGGGTGAGACAGCACCTCCTCATCCTCGAACAAAAGGGCACAGTTGAATACATAACAAGGAAACACGGCGTGGGACGGCCCGGCTTTCTCTACCGGCTGACAG
This sequence comes from uncultured Nitrospiraceae bacterium, assembly GCA_947085305.1. Taxonomy (GTDB): domain Bacteria; phylum Nitrospirota; class Thermodesulfovibrionia; order Thermodesulfovibrionales; family UBA9159; genus JAMCQB01. Next base: position 1,576 of record CAMTVV010000232.1, on the reverse strand, counting down.
AGACCGCTGACGACCTTTTTCCGAAGTCCTATCGGACCTTTGCCCTAGACATACTCACTGAACTGGAACGTCTCGACGGCAAAGGCAAGATCGACGAGATATTCAGAAGGAGAAAAAAGAAAATCTCAGATGAAATGATGCGCCTGCTGTCGGGGAAGGAGACCGTTTCCGAGCGGCTTCACGTCCTGACCGAGCTGTTCGAGCGGCAGGGGTTTATTGCTGAACTGGAGGAAAACGACGCAAATTTCAAGCTGAAACAGTTTAACTGCCCCATCTCAAAGGTGGCGCTCCGCTTCAAGGAAGCCTGCAAGCACGACCTTCAGCTCTTCAGGGAAATCATCGGAGAGGGTGTCTCAAGAGAGCAGTGCCTCTCCGATGGTGATCAGGCGTGCGTATATGTGATTCCTAAATCCGGGAAAACCCTTCCTGTATGAGAGTTCTTATTTCTTGTCCTTGACGTCCGGTTTTGAGGGTTGGCTTTTATCACCCTCAGCCTCAGGCTTCCCAGTGCCCTTGACTGAACTCCCTATGCCGGCGATAGCCTCCTTGTTCTTCTCCACGCTATACGACTTCTTGAGGCCCTCTATGTAAGAATCAAAAGCTTCCTTCTGCTTTTCCGCAGTCACCTTCTGGGTCAGCAGGTCCTTCACTTTTTCGAACTCCACAACTTTACCCTCTTTTTTGCCGGTGACCTTTATGATGTGATATCCGAACTGGGTCTTTACCGGACCGCCCACCTCCCCTTCCTTAAGGCTGAAGGCCGCCTTGTCAAATTCCGGGACCATCTGACCTCTCGAGAAGAAACCGAGGTCTCCTCCGTTCTGTGCCGAACCGGTATCGATGGATTTTTCCTTCGCGATCTTTGCGAAATCCCCGCCCTTCTTTACCTGATCAAGGACCTTTTTTGCGTCGTCTTCGGACTTTATAAGGATATGGCTTGCCCGGATCTGGTTATTGGCGATCAGGTCAGCCTTGTGCTTTTCATAGTAGTCCTTCACGTCCTTGTCGCTCACCTTTGCCTTGTCCTCGATCTCCTTTTCCAACAGCAGACTGATAAGGGTAAGCTTCTTGAAATCCTCGAGTTTCTTCTGATAATCGGAATTGCTCTCAAATCCCTTCTTCTTTGCCTCCTGATAGAGCATCTCCTTCTTTACCAGTTCATCCACAAACTTCTCTGCGCCCTCGGGGCCTTCAAACATCCTCTGTATCTGCTCGGGGAGCCCTTTCAGCTCCCTGCTTACATCGTCCCGGCTAATGGTCACTGAACCGACCTTGGCGACATATGCTGATGACTTCTGCTCTCCCTTTTCCCCGCATGAGAACAGCAGGGCGAACATCATCAGAATCGCCAGCAATGGTAATCTCTTCATCATTTCCTCCGTAGTAATTTGATTTTTCTTTATACCATATTGTTCGAGGGGATGTAAATGAAAATACGAAAACCTAATAATAGAAATAGAAAATTGAATTTCCTTACAAATCCCCTCCCCTTGCGGGAGGGGACTGAGGGGAGGGGTAACCTTAACCCAAAAAATGCAGTTGACCTGAAATAAGTTCCCCTAAAAGATTCTCCTTT
>CAMTVV010000231.1:0-3892 GCA_947085305.1 uncultured Nitrospiraceae bacterium | reverse complement strand
TACCCTGAAATCGGGGTTTCCTGCTTCGGTTTGTTTGGGTTGCGGTGTAATATGGATATGCTTTTTGCCAATTGAACTGCAATACTCATCAAGCAGGTCTTTAAGGACAGGATAGTAGCTTTCTTCCCGTGCATCGCTACGGGAAGCCGTTAGTGTAATCTTTTGCAGATATCCTTTCAGCATTCCGAGCAAGATATTGCTACCTGATTTCTTTTCCCCAGTTGCGGGTCAAGCTGCGGGTCATATTCATAATTCTCCAGCTTTGGCTTTGATGTGTCATACGAGGCGAGACCAACCGGAACAGCATTCTTACGGGTATCCGCTTCATGCCGATAGGAATCTACGTCTTCTTTTTTCTTCTTCGCCCTCTTTGACAATTCGGCATCCCCCTGAAATGTGTTTAATATTACTCATTTTATTAGGATAAATTCAAGTAACGGTCACCACGAAAACAAAAGGCTGGGATAGATTGCTTCGTTTCACTCGCAATGACACTTTGGGAGAAAGACTTTATGGTTTAACCTCTGGATTCCCCGGTTAAATCGGGGAATGACGTAGTTGGTCCACAATTACGCGAGGAGCCGGGCAAAAATCAGACGATCTTCTTTACCAGTATCTCTTTTGCGATATCGGGGTCAAGGGCGATGGTCGTCTCATCGATCTGGATCACGCAGGACGGCATCTTCTGAAGGAGCCTGATGGTGCTTCCCGGCACGACCCCCACTGAACTCAGCCTGCCGATCCTCGCGGTCTCTTTCGGGATGATGAAAACGATCCTCCCCTCTAAACCAACTTCGAAATCCGAAAGCCGGGTGACCACCGGCGTCACCTCAAGCCTGTATTTCTTGCAGCATTCCCCTTTGGGAATGGGCTTTCCATGAGGGCAGGTCGGGGGGTGGCCCAGAAAAGTGCAGACGCTGTCAGTCAATTCCTCGCTCAGGATATGTTCCATCCTGCACGCATCCGCCTCCACAAGCTCATCCTTCATTTCGAATACATCCATGAAGAGCCTCTCCGCAAGACGGTGGCGGCGTATCAGTCCCCTTGCAAGGGGGCGTCCCTTTTCCGTGAGACGGATCATCTTCTCTTCAGTCCTTACGAGGTCATCTTCCAGTAATGCAGTCAGAAGCTCGTCAACATCAGGGTCATCCGAGCTCAATCTGAACCGCTCCAGCTCGTAATGCCCCTCTTCATCAAGAAGCCAGAGGACTTCAAGGGCCTCGTCTATCCGTTCTCTGTCCATTATTCCTCTCCTCCGAAGGGAAGTTCCAGGGACAGGACCTTTTCAAAACTCTTCCGGTGGACAGAACACGGACCGTGGTGAATGATCTTGTCCATATGCTCACGTGTGGAATACCCCTTGTGTTTCGCAAACCCGTATTCGGGATACATAAGGTCATACTGCCGCATCATTCCGTCCCGAACAACCTTTGCGATGATGGATGCTGCTGCGATGGAAGCGCTTTTTGACTCTCCCTTGATGAGGGAGACCTGCGTGATATCCATAGAAGGTAACTGAAGGGCGTCTATGAGCAAAAGGTCCGCTCCCCGGGAAAGGTCATCCACTGCCCTTTGCATGGCCAGTTTGGTTGCATTCAAGATATTTATCCTGTCTATGGTCTCTGCGTCCACAATCCCTACCCCCACATCAAGACAACAGCAGAGAATGTCCATGAAAAGGGGCTCCCGTTCTTTTTCGGGAACCTTCTTCGAATCCCTCAGCCCCTTTATCCTTTTTCCTGAGGGGAGCACCACCGCAGATGCCACAACAGGACCTGCAAGAGGGCCCCTTCCAGCTTCGTCAAGCCCTGCAATGTGGTGATACCCCGCTTTCCTGAAGGACTCATCGTGACGGTAGATGTCCATCTACTCATTTTTTGTCTGTTCTGCCGTGGTCCTTTCCTTCTCCTTTATCCTGGCAGCCTTACCCTTCTTCTCCCTTAAATAGTAAAGCTTTGCCCTCCGAACAGATCCCTTCCTCAGCACATCGATCCGCTCTATGGATGGGGAATGGAGCGGGAATATCCTTTCGACGCCGATGCCGAAAGAGACCTTTCTCACCATAAAGGTCTCCCTGATAGCGCTGCCCCGCCTGGCGATCACCACGCCTTCAAAGGGCTGAATCCTTTCCTTGTCCCCTTCCACAACCTTCACAAACACCTTCACCGTATCTCCCACGTTAAAGGGAGGGATCTTCTTCTTGTATCCCTCTTCCACTGCATTAATCAGATTCATTTCCTTGCTCCTCCTTAATCTCCAAAAGTAATGTACGGTCTTCGTCAGTGAGAGAAACCTTCTCCAAAAGCTCCGGTCTTCTCTGCAGCGTTCTCCTCAGCGCTTCCTTTCTCCTCCATCGCGCCACCTCGCCGTGGTTGCCGGAGAGCAGCGCCTCGGGGACTTTACAGCCCTCGTACTCCGGCGGCCTGGTGAAATGAGGATAATCCAGAATCCCCCATGAAAATGACTCTTCCACAACAGAATGCTCGTCCCCCAATGCCCCGGGAATAAGCCGCACTACCGAGTCTATTATAACCAAAGCGGGTAATTCTCCGCCAGTCAAAACATAATCGCCGATCGAAATCTCCTTGTCCACAAGGGCGTCCCTCACGCGCTCGTCAACGGCCTCATACCTCCCGCATATGAAAAGGAGCCTTCTCTTTTCCCTGGACAGGGACAGGGCCATTTCCTGGTCGAACCGCTCCCCCTGGGGGCTCATCATAAGCGTGCATGTCTCGATGCCGTCGGCCTTTATGGACTTCACCGCCCTGAAAAAAGGTTCGGGCTTCAGCACCATGCCGGGTCCCCCGCCATATGCATAATCATCAACCGTCCTATGCCGGTCTGTTGTGAAGTCCCTGAGATTGTGAACCTTTATGGCAACGATGCCCTTCTCGATAGCCCGTTCGAATATCTTCACAGAAAAATACGAATCGAAGATTCCGGGAAATATGGTTATGATCTCACATCGCATCCCTTGCCTCTCCTTCTGAGGTCGTTTATTATACACTACTTTTCAGACGCCCGGAAATGCGCCGGCCTTCGGAAAAACTCTGCGGTTGGAGGGTGAGACCGGGGATGCCTGCAAGGGAGAACAGAGAGAATTATGTTGAAGCGTATGAAAAGGATTGAAAGAAGGTCGTCAGTTCGTTTTTTGGAGTTCAGGACCGGGGTCCTGAACTCCAAAACATTCTCTATTCAAGGATTTCAAGAACGCAGCGTTTGCCGCTCTTTGTGCCTGAAGCTCCGAGTATGGTTCTCATGGCGCGGGCAGTCTTTCCCTGCTTGCCTATTACTTTCCCAAGGTCGCTGGATGCCACCCTCAGCTCGAATACAGTGGTCCTCTCGCCGTCCACCTCATTCACGATTACCTGTTCAGGACTGTCAACCAGAGCTCTCGCCATTGCCTCCACTAACTCTTTCATCTCATCCACCTCCATAGGAATTAAGGACCGCCTACAGGCCGGACCTTTGCAAAAGCTTCTTCGCGATTACGGTAGGTTGTGCTCCCTGTTTCAGCCAGTGCCTCGCCCTCTCCACGTCGATTTTTGTCTCAGATGGACCCTTCTGTGGATCGTACGTCCCGAGAATCTCTATAAAAGGCCCGTCCCTTCTCGCCCTGGAATCAGATACCACCATGCGATAGAAAGGCCTCTTGTGGGCTCCTAACCTTGTCAGTCTGATCTTAACCAAAAACTCACCTCCTCATCTGTTTTCTGCTTTAAAATTCTAATATATTTCCTCAGTAAAGTAAAGAACTAAAATGGCAGTATCTTCGGCATGCGCATGCCCTTTTTCCCCTTGAACATCTTCAGCATCTTCTTCATCTCCACGTACTGTTTGATCACCCGGTTCACATCGGTAACGGTCGTGCCGCTGCCTGCAGCGATCCTTC
>CAMTVV010000230.1:0-2465 GCA_947085305.1 uncultured Nitrospiraceae bacterium | reverse complement strand
GTCTGGCCGGTCTCCTCGTTAAAGGTGACCCTGAAGGAAGGATCTTCCTGAGTGAGTTTGGCAAGGGACTGGGACAGTCTCTCCTGGTCAGCCTTTGTCTTAGGTTCTATGGCAACAGAGATAACAGGGTCGGGAAATTCGATGGACTCAAGAACTACTGGGGCCTTCTCATCGCACAGGGTGTCGCCGGTGAGCGTGCTTTTCAGTCCCACCGCAGCCGCAATATCCCCGGCTGCAACTTCCTTCACCTCCTCGCGCTTGTTCGCGTGCATCAGCAAAAGCCTGCCGATCCTCTCCCTGGAATCCTTTGTGGAATTGTAGATATACGACCCGGCGCTCAGGACGCCGGAATAAACCCTCATGAACGTAAGCTGTCCCACAAAAGGATCGGTCATGACTTTAAAGGCAAGGGCGGCAAAGGGTTCATTGTCAGCGGCCTTTCTCATAATATCTGAACCGTTCGCAGGGTTCACCCCAATAACCGGCGGGATATCAAGGGGAGATGGAAGATAGTCCACGATGGTATCAAGGAGGAGCTGAACTCCCTTGTTCTTGAACGCAGAACCGCAGATGACCGGCGTAAGTTTCAACCCAATGGTGCCTTTTCTGATAGCGCTCTTAATCATTTCCTCGCTTATCTCCTCGCCGCCGAGGAACTTCTCCATTATTCTTTCATCCACATCAGCCAGAGCTTCAAGCATCTTTTCCCTGTATTCCCTCGCCTGGGGCATCAGACCGTCAGGAATGCTGTCTTCCACATATTTTGCCCCGAGGGTCTCATCATCAAAATAGATCCCCTTCATCCTCACAAGGTCAATGCAACCCCTGAACTTGTCCTCCGCTCCTATGGGGATCTGTATGGGAACAGGATTGGCTCCCAGCCGGTCCACCATGGACTTGACGCTCATAAAGAAATCCGCGCCTACCCTGTCCATTTTATTCATGAACGCGATGCGCGGGACGCCATATTTATCAGCCTGCCGCCAGACCGTCTCCGACTGGGGTTCAACTCCCGCCACGGAATCAAAGGCCGCAACAGCGCCGTCCAGAACCCTCAACGACCGTTCGACTTCAATGGTGAAATCCACATGGCCCGGGGTGTCGATGATGTTGATCCGGTTATCTTTCCAAAAACATGTGGTGGCAGCAGAGGTGATGGTAATGCCTCTTTCCTGCTCCTGAACCATCCAGTCCATGACAGCGGTGCCCTCATGGACCTCGCCTATCTTATAGGTAACCCCTGTGTAATAGAGGATACGTTCGGTAGTGGTGGTCTTTCCCGCATCGATGTGGGCCATGATACCAATATTGCGAGTCTTTTCTAAAGGGAATCTGGACAAGTGCGGGCTCCTCTTTTCTTCTTACCATCTATAATGGGCAAAGGCCTTGTTCGCCTCAGCCATCCTGTGGGTGTCTTCCTTTTTCTTGATGGAAGCCCCCGTGTTGTTAAATGCATCCAATAACTCCCCCGCAAGCCTCTCCCTCATGGTCTTCTCATTCCTTCCTCGGGAATAATTGATGATCCACCTGAAGGCAAGGGCTGCGCGCCTTTGCTGCCTGATCTCCACCGGAACCTGGTAGGTTGCGCCGCCGACCCTTCTCGGCTTAACCTCCAGCACGGGTTTGACATTCTCTATCGCGGTCTTGAATACCTTGAGCGGGTCATTCCCCGACTTTTCCTTGATAACATCGAATGCGCCGTAAATGACGCCTTCGGCGGTGGACTTTTTACCGTCCTCCATCATGATATTGATAAACTTGCTCACAAGCTTGTTGTTATATTTCGGATCGGGAAGTATCTCTCTTTTTTCTGCTACTCTTCTTCTTGGCATTTATCGCTCCGTTACTTCGGCCTCTTGGCGCCGTACTTTGACCTGCCGCGTCTTCTGTCGGCAACACCCACTGCATCCAGGGTGCCCCTGATGATGTGGTACCTGACGCCGGGAAGATCCTTCACCCTTCCGCCCCTGATCATTACGATGGAGTGTTCCTGGAGGTTGTGCCCGACGCCCGGGATATAGGAGGTCACTTCCATGCCGTTGGTCAGCCTCACCCTGGCAACCTTCCTCAACGCGGAATTCGGCTTCTTCGGGGTGGTGGTGTACACCCTGACGCATACGCCCCTCTTCTGGGGACAGTTCTTGAGCGCAGGACTCTTCGTTTTCGTCTCAAGCTTCTTCCGGCCCTGTCTTACCAATTGTGCAATTGTAGGCACTCTTCCTCCGAATTTTTTCTTGCTTTCACTTTCGAAACTAAGGTTTCGCGGTTTCTACGGGAAAACTTTGAAAGCTTACCAGAACAACTTTTTTTTGTCAAGTCATTTAAGAAATACGTAAGCATCTTTTTTTCCGTGATGAATTCAGGCCGCATACCTAACGAATTCCTTTCGCCGTTCTTGCCAATAGGTATTCCAGTCGCCATTGAGTTTCAAAAGCCTCAGTCTTAATAAAGGATTTGCACCACTC
>CAMTVV010000229.1:0-3563 GCA_947085305.1 uncultured Nitrospiraceae bacterium | reverse complement strand
GATTGCGACAGCCCGCCAGAGGCGGAGATTAAAGATTAAAGTAGAAAGTGAAAGGAAGGCTATTTCTTGCTTTTCAGTTTGTAAATTCACTTTCAACTTTCATCTTTCACTCAGCAAAGCTGGCTGACCTGATTAAAAAGGGATTGCGACTTCACCAAACTCACAGGTATTGAGGTAATCGCAATAGAGAAAAGAAGACCTGATTAAAAAGGGATTGCGACATAATATCCTGAAAAAAGTGCGTTAGCTCATGCGACAGAGAAAAGAAGACCTGATTAAAAAGGGATTGCGACAGCCCGCCAGAGGCGGAGATTAAAGATTAAAGTAGAAAGTGAAAGGAAACCGCCGTTGATGGAGTGAAAGTTGAAAGATGAAAGTGAAAGGGGAAACATGAAGGATTTCAGGGAATTGAAGGTGTGGCAGATGGGAATGACATTGTTTGATGAAGTCGTAAAAGATGTAGAAGGATTTCCGAGGACTGATGCAGGCAGAATTATTGCGAATCAAATAATGCGAAGCGTTTCTTCTATAACTGCTAATATTGCAGAAGGATACGGAAGAAGAAAAGGCAAGGAATTCGAGCACTACTTATATATTTCACGTGGCTCAACAAACGAGACGATTGACTGGTATGAAAAATTGAAGAGATTGGGTTATATTGAATCAGCGATCTTTGAAAACCGAGAACAAAAGTGTCAGGAGATTCGGGCGATGTTGAGCAAGATGATTGACTCTCAGAAATAGTTATTTCACTTTCTACTTTTAACTTTCACTCCGGCTTTGCCGGGCTGACCTGATGAATAAGGGATTGCGACTCACAAGCAAACGCAGATGTTCGGAAGTTCAGAAGCGCGGAAGCATCGATGACCAATAGTCTGAAGGGAGTACGTGTTTGATCGGTGATTGCCTCTTAACCCCTCTTACCGTGTTGAAACAGCGGTTGCCAAGCACCGGTTATGCGGTGTTGGCGCAGCAGTCGTCAAGAAATGATAGAATAGAACATCATGAAGACTAAGAAAAACCTGGACTGGAACAAGCTTTACGGTCTCGGCAAGGGCCTGTGGAAAGGCGAAGACGCACAGGAGCATGTTAACCGCCTCAGAAAGGACCGAAAGCCCGCCGGCACAAAAGTGCGAACGTTCAAGCTGGGCGTTAAGAAGAAATCTGTAAAAATGGATAGAATATACGGGTACCGCAGACAGCCATATCGTTCTTTACCGGATCGGCAACCTGAAGCCAAGGAAGCTTGCTGAGGTTGTCGACAGGGTTGTTGAGATAGTTCGAGTAAGGTCAATAGTTTACCTTCACTCTCCCCGGTTTCCCTATCTCTCCTTCAACGGAGTATTTGAATTCGTGGAACAGGCCGATGACCCAGAGGTTTGTTAAGAGATGCTGAGTGATGCGGGAGGTAGTGAACTCAGATTCCCCCCCGCACAGGGAGAGGTATAATACGATCTGGTCAGGCAGGTGATGGTCCAGAGCTGCGTTAGTGGACCAATAGTTGATAAACTCCTCTGCAGCTTCTTTGCCGACGACTTCAGCCTTTTTCCCTCTTTCACCCAGGGATGTGAACCCTGCCAGGGAATGCTCTGATTCTGCTTTGAGGAAAATGAATGTCCCCTGTCCGGGCGACGGTGCTTCGAGGAGGTCTACGGCTTCAGGACACCGGAGATCTTTCATCTCTAAACGGATATTTTCCAGCAATGCCTTTCTCTGTCTTTCAGCGATGGAAAGGGGAAGATTACAGACCCCTGAGCATCCCTTCAATGCAACTATTCTACCCCGTTCCACAATGGTCAGGGGCTTTAACCCATTGGCAGGAAAAATCTCTGCTCTGATCTTCCCGCCGCCTTTTGGATAGAACCCGTAGGATTCGATGCTCAGGAGTATTCTTATGCCCATTTTTTCGAGGAAGGGGACAAATACCTCGCTCACATAATGGCAGGACGGGCTGAAGGGGACATGGGTTCCGCCCTTGAGGATGAGTTCGGTCCGCCCCTTCGAAAAGATGAGGGCAGGAATCAATGTCTGGAGGACGAGCATTGTGGAGCCTGCTGTTCCGATGTCAGAGAAAAAGCTCCCGCCCTTAACCTCTCCCGGCGAAAATGTGAGCTCCATTGATCCGGCATGGTCTCCCCTGACCTCAGCATGGGACAGGAGCTGCGCGGCCCTGACGCCGGTGAGATGCTGGGGCATGAGCCCTGGCTTTTTCCGGCCCTTCCTGATATTGACTATCCGGAAGGGTTTGCGGAACATGCATGAGAGGCTCAGCGCTGTGCGGAGGATCTGTCCGCCGCCCTCGCCGTAGCTTCCATCGATCTCTATCATGGTTTATAATATCACAGCATGAAAGATATCCTCGGTTTTCCAAAGAATGTTTTTGTCCTCGGCCTTGTGAGCCTTTTTATGGATATCAGCTCTGAAATGATCTATCCCCTCATCCCGCTCTATCTGAACAATGTCCTCCATGCTTCAAAGACCTCCATCGGGATTATCGAGGGGATTGCAGAGAGCACTGCGAGTATCCTCAAGGTCTTCTCGGGATGGCTTTCCGACAGGCTCGGAAAGCGGAAGGGAACTGGGTACGGGATCTACCATACCGTCACCGGCCTTGCTGCGCTCCCCTCAAGCATCATCGGCGGCGCCCTGTGGCAGCACATCGGCCCCCAGGCGCTCTTCTTTTACGGCGCGACTATGTCGCTCCTGTCCTGCATCCTCTTCGCACCCATGATATTTTCGAAAAGATAAGATTGCGTTGAAGTGCAACCACTCCTTCGGTAATTATGTTAGGCATACATCAGTTTTCCTTTCGGTTGAGGAATTGGACGCTTCAATTCTTTTGCAGTCTCGATCCACTCCTGTATAATTACCTCAACATTCGAAAGGGCTTCCTGATAGGTTTTACCATCAGCCATGCAGCCGGGCAATTCCGGCACCTCTGCGATATATGCCTGATCCTCAGCGCTCCAATAAATTATTATCTCATACCTGTTCTTCATGTTCTTCCTCCAGCGCCAGTTTATATTTTAATATTAGAGTCCGCACTTGTTTCACCTGATAAGGCTTTGCCTTTGAACCTTTCGGTTGCAAGTTCAAAATTTCATCTATACCGTCTTTTATAAAAATATGGTGATCACCCCGAATCCTTTCAGCAAATCCGAACTTCTTCAGCAAATGACATATGCCCGAAAAAGGAACAGCAGCATCGGATGTGCCTCTCAAAATGTTTGTCAGCAGCTTTTCGTATTTCCCCATATTCTTGTTGAATTATAACAAAGTTTTCATTTCTATGGGGCTCATTATTTGTTTGAGCTGTTTATGCGTAACCGAAATCTATGGAGCATTATCGCCAATATTCGCTCATCAACAGTTGTCATTAACCCGAAAAATGCATTTGATGTAGACATACCTGTAGAATCAAGCCTATCAAGGCATTTCCAGAATTATCGATGTAAAAGCTAATGCCGGCGCTATTTTTTTGGCTCACCTCCTGAAGTTTTTCTCATCTTTACTCAAATGCAGTGCAATTGTCGAAATCGGGCGGAACGTATTGTTTTATACGG
>CAMTVV010000228.1:0-6851 GCA_947085305.1 uncultured Nitrospiraceae bacterium | reverse complement strand
GCTTGCGTCACTGGCGGGGCTCGCCTTTGAGATGATGATAATAAAAAAGAAGATTATGGAGCAGTAATAAACTCGTCCACCACTTTGACGATTCTTCTCTGAATTTCCTCTATTTCGCCCGAGGCGTCTACGACTTTGATTCTTCCCTGTTCCCTGCGGGCGATTTCGAGATAACCGGCCTTTACCTTTCTGTGAAAGGCTATGTCTTCCAGCTCGAGCCTGTCCACCTTGTTGGCGCCCTTGTTCCTTTTCAAGCCCGTCTCCACCTCAATGTCAAGGAGAAGGGTAAGGTCAGGCTTAAGCCCTCCGGTGACGATCCTGTCCAGTGTTTCGATGAGGTTCAGGTCTATGCCCCTCCCATAGCCCTGGTAAGCGAGGGTTGAATCGCTGAACCTGTCTGTGATCACTACCTTGCCGGCCTCCAGTGAGGGGAGGATCAGTTCATGGATATGCTGGCAGCGGGAAGCATTGTAAAGCAAAAGTTCCGTGAGGCTGTGCATCTCCGAATGCTCCACTTTCAGGAGCACTTCCCGTATCCTGAGCCCTATGGAGGTTCCCCCTGGCTCTTCCGTCAGCGCCGGTGAATATCCTTTTCCTGAAAGATACTCGCCAAGGAGTTTTGCCTGGGTCGTCTTGCCCGTGCCTTCAATGCCCTCTAATGAAATGAAAAAACCTTTCATGTAAAAATCCTAAGTTCAAATATCGAAATCCTAAACAAATCTAAAATCCCAAATTCCAATGTTCAAAAGTCCTGCATATTCCGGTGGCTCTGTAAATGTTTAGGAATTAGGGCTTAGGATTTAGAATTTGTCGTTTCAACTATATGCCTCCTTGAGCCGTATGAGAAGCTGGAATATTTTTATTGTCTCTTTCACTGTCCGGGAGCCGGTCCCGCAGGAGGGGGTAAGGATCGTCTGAGATTCCAGGATATCAGAGGGTATATGCTCCTTCAGTTTGTCAAACCTGACCCTGAACTTATGTATGAGCGATTCAGGGGTCTCTTTTGTAATATCGTCGGTGGTCGGAATGATTCCCCAGGCAAGATACCCGCCGTTTTCGAGAAATCCCCTGATCTCGTAATGGTAGATGGCGAGGTTGTCGAAATAGTGGTAGGCGTCGAAACTGATCACCTTCACCCCGCTCTCCACGGCAAGGACCCAGTCTGCATTGGCACAGCAGTGGAGCCCCGGTATCCCTCCTGCATCCCTGATTGCAGACGCAGTTTCTTTGAGGAGTCTCAAGGTCTCTTCCCTGCTTACACTCAGGTAGGCGCTGCTGCCCAAAGCGGAAAATATCGGCTCGTCCATGAATATGAAGATATTGTCGGCGTACGGCCTCAGCTGGTCTATCTGCCAACTGGCCTTTGCCTCAAGGAGCAGCAATGATATCTCACGGAGTTCTTCGTCAAAATAGACAGGCCTGCCTTCCCTGTCCTTCAGGCCGAGGGTGAAGGTCATGGGACCGGTGATCTGACCCTTAAGGGTTTCGAAGCGTCTCCCCCTGATCATTTTGAGAAAGACGTGGAGTCCCCGGGCGTAATCATCTGAGATGGCGATCCTGGCCCCGTCCCTGCAGGTCTCATAGAACCGCTCAAGTTCATCGCTCTCGTTTCTGCCGACAAAGACAGTTTCGGTTTTCATATCAATGTTGATAAAGGGCATGCCCTCGGAATACTGGGGTATCATCCATTCAAGGAACGAAGCATGGGGAAGCTGAGGCCAGAAAGGGATATCAAAGGTTTCGAGGACGAGCTTGCATGCCTCGTGAGGGTCAAGATGGGGAAGGCTTCCTATACCGGTTGTGGAAAAGGGTTTAACCATCTAAAAATGATACATCAATGCAAAAAGGAAAGGCAATGAAATCTAAAATAGAGATAGAAAATTGTTAATCCTCTCAAACCCCCTCCCCTTGCGGGAGGGGGCGAGGGGGAGGGGTAACCTTCAGGGATATTGTATCACCCTCCCCTTAATCCCCTCCCATCAAGGGAGGGGAAACTTTTGGAAAGTTCTATGTCTATTTTTCGGTGGGAACCACGGTGGTATAATAAAAAATGAGACAGCGGCTTTATCTGAAACTGGGCGATAGGGTTCAACACCTTAGGTATTATGCCTGGGGCATTGGTGTGGTGGTGGAAGAGAGCCACTCAGTCCTTGACGGCGGGTTCTGCCTCGTGAGGGTCATTTTTGATGACGGTATCGAAAGATCATTCATAAACGACCTTGATAATGAATGTTGCTGCTATTATGCGGGCCTTCGGGCTGTTTGAGTCTAAAGTTTTAAATTATGTTTTATTCATAACTGCCAATATTAAAAGAAAAATATTGACAAATATCCTCAGGAATGCTTTAATTCCCTTATGGTTCCTCTGCCCGGCACAGTTACGGAGGACAGGCCATCTGTTCTTGTAGTTGATGACCTCTGGTCTAACCTTGAACTTATGGAGGCGATCTTTGGCAATGCCGGGCTCGAAGTGTTCAGCGCATTGGACGCCTCCTCAGCCCTTTCCATATTCGAAACCCATAAAATTGATATAGCCATCCTTGATGTGATGATGCCGGGCATGGACGGATTTGAACTCTGCAAAAAACTGAAGTCCGCGGCCGGAAAGCAGTTCTTCCCCATCATACTTCTTACGGCCCTCACGGACAGACAGAGCAGGATAACCGGTCTTGAGTGCGGCGCGGATGACTTCATCAGCAAACCCTTTGATGCCGCTGAACTGACCATCAAGGTGAACTCCCTGATAAAGCTGAAGAGCCTCCAGGACGAGCTGGAACATTCCGAAAATGTGATACTCACCCTCGCGGTGGCAATGGAGTCGAGGGACCCGTATACCCGTGGACATTCCACCAGGGTGGGTGAGATTTCCACGGCCTTTGCCTCCTTCCTCGGTTTCAGCAGGAAGGAGCAGGAACAGATGAGAAAGGCGGGTATTCTCCACGATATAGGGAAGATAGGGGTGAGCACTGACCTTCTCTGCAAGGACGGGAGACTCACCGGTGATGAGCTGGAAGCCGTAAAGCGGCATACGGTCATTGGAGAGGAGATATGCAGACCCCTCGTCTCAGTGAGGGGGATTCTCCCTGTCATAAGAAGCCATCATGAACGGTGGGATGGCAGGGGGTTTCCCGACGGCCTCAGAGGTGAGGAGATACCCGTGAGCGCCAGGATGCTTTCCTTAGCGGATTCTTTTGATGCCATGGTATCGAAAAGACCTTACCGCGAGGGGAGGGCTGCATTCTCTGTGGTGAGGGTATTCAAAGATGAAAAGCACAGCGGACAGTGGGACCCCAGCCTGGTGGAGCATTTTGTCGAAATGATCACCCGGATGGATCCAAAAGGGGGACAGGAATGGTCAAACTTGCGATAGCCGGGGGCAACATCGCCGGCAGTACTGTCATGTCCATGCTCAGGGGAGACCCTGATATCGAGCTAGTCGGAATTTATGAAAAGGACCCTGAGACCCCGGGCGCGGTCCTCGCGCAAAAATGGGGGATCCCGCTCTTCTACGATGTCAACATCCTCGCCACAAAAGCCAGGCCTGAAATCATCATCAATGTGACCGGAGACGCCAAACTCAGCGATACTGTTCGTATGCTGTTCAACCGCATTGAGGTCATCGACGCAACAGGGGCGCGGTTTTTGTGGAAGACCATCGAGAAACAGAAAAAGGCGCTGATCGAGCTTTACAAGGCAATGGAGGACCAGAAGAGGATACTCTCTGTTGCGGAGACTGCCGGCGTCACAGAAAACCTGGAGGAATTCATCGGTTTTGTCCTTGACAGGGCCATGGAGATAAACGATTCACAGGCAGGGAGCGTTGTAATGCTGGAGGGCGATGAAATACACCTTCTTTCTGCCAGGGGACTGAGCAAGCGGTTTACCGAGAACAGACACTGGAGGGCGATGCCGGGCGGACTGACCGATGCGGTGATAAAGAAAAAGGAGATCATTGCCATCCATGATATCTCGGAGGTGAACTTTACGAACAATCCTGCCCTCATCCGCGAAGGGATAAAGGCGGTTCTTGCGTGCCCCATCATCTTTAATGACCGTGTCCACGGGATCATATATCTTGATGATTTCAAGTTGCGGCAGTATTCCGAGCGGCAGAAACGGGCCATCAGCCTTGTCGCGCGGATTCTCGGCATTCTCCTGGACCGGCCGAATCTCCTAAAAAAACTTAGGGAACAGGAAGATGAACTCTCAAGGCTCAAAGAGAAATTCGAAAACAAGGTGAAGGAGAGGACAGAGGAGTTGGAAAGAATGAACAGCGAACTGGAGCGCGCCGGCCGGCATAAGTCCAGGTTCATAGCGAACATGAGCCATGAATTGAGGACGCCCCTTAATTCGATCCTCGGTTTTTCCGAGGTCCTCGAGGGGAAGATCTTCGGCGAGCTGACAGAGAATCAGGAGAGGTATGTAAAGAACATCCATTCCTCGGGGAAACACCTCCTGGAACTGGTGAACAACGTCTTGGATATCGCCAAGATAGAGGCAGGCAAATACGAGATGAGCTATGAGACCTTCCTCGTTGAAGACATGATCGCCGAGATCTTTAACGTCATGAAGCCCATGGCCGACAGGAAGGCCATTGACCTCGGGCTCAGCATAAACGACAATGTGGATTCTATTACCGCGGACATGGTGAAGCTCAAACAGGTCTTTTATAACCTCATCTCCAACGCCATAAAATTTACCCCCGAGGGCGGAAAGGTGAGCGTGGTGATCGGGAAGGAAGCGGGCCATGGCGACTCCGAGGGCCAGGAGATAGTGACATTTGCGGTGAGTGACACCGGCGTCGGCATCAGGGCTGATGACCTTCAGCGGATCTTTGATGAATTCGAGCAGGCAGACAGCGCTTTTTCGCGGCAGTACGGCGGCGCGGGGCTCGGCCTTGCCCTTACGAAAAAGCTTGTGGAACTCCACGGTGGACAGGTGGCGGTGGAGAGCAGGCTCGGAGAGGGAAGCACATTCACGGTTTCCATTCCCCTTATCAGCCAACTGCAGGAGAAACAGGCCGAAGAGGTGGAAGCAGTGAACCTCAACTTCCCCTGGATGAATGAAAGGGCGCCCCTCATCCTGGTTGTGGAGGACGATCCTGCCAGCGCAGAACTTCTCACGATACACCTCACCCAGGCGGGCTATAAGGTGGCTCATGCATTTGACGGTGAGGAGGCAGTGGCAAAGGCCATGGAACTCAGGCCCTTTGCGATCCTCCTCGATATCATGCTGCCCAAGAAAGACGGCTGGGAAGCGCTCCAGGCGTTCAAGAGCAATGAAGCCACTTCAAATATTCCGGTCCTGATCCATTCCATCATAGACAACAAGGACCTTGCCTTTGCCCTTGGCGCCACTGACTATCTGCTGAAACCCCTTGACAAGGAAGCCCTTCTGGACAAAATCCAGGGATTAAGCATCCTGAAGGGCAAGAAACATCTGACAACGATACTCATCATCGCCGCTGACGGAGAAACAGAGTTGCTGAAGGAGGGGTTCGATTCCAGGGAATTTCTCATCTATTCTGCGAGGGAGGGCAAGAGGGGAATAGAGCTTGCTTCTGCGCTGCGGCCCGATGTGGTATTGCTTGACTTCGAACTTCCGGACATGCTCGGGTTTGATGTGGTGAAGGAGATGAAGGAGAATCAATCAACGCGCAATATCCCCATATTTATCCTCACTGAAACGGACATACCGGTGGAGGACAGGATCAGCCTTATGGGGAAGATCGAGCGGATCATCAGGAAACATAAGTTTGATATTAAGGAGCTCATCGATCACATCACGGAGATAGAGGTCCTCTATCCAAAGAGGGCGGGACTGGTGGATGAATTAACCGGGATATTCAACCACCGCTATTTCCAGCTGCGCCTTGCCCAGGAGGTCGAGAGGGCGGTGCGATACAAACAGCCTTTGAACCTCATGATCCTCGACGTGGATTTCTTCGGCCAGTACATAAGAGACAACGGCGAACATACGGGGGGCATTGCGCTTAAAAAGATTGCCGAGCTCCTCACAAAGAACATCCGGGGCTCCGACGTTGTGGTGAGATACGGCGGAGACGCCTTTGCCGTAGTCCTGCCCAATACAGTCCTTTCTGCAGCCCTCTCATTGGGGAACCGGTTCAATGCTATAATAAGAAACTATCCCTTCTCTCATGAGGAGACCCAGCCCAAGGGAAGGCTCACCGTGAGCGTGGGGCTGGCCTTCCTTGACGGGCAGACGCCTGAGGAGCTCATCATGAGCTGTGAAATAGCCATGGCCCAGGCCGTCAGGAAGGGAGGGGACAGGGTAGAGATATTTGAAAAAGAAGGGGAAGAAGAGAGGAAGCTTCAGGAAAATAAAAATGTGAAATGAAAAATTCAAGATGAAGGAATTCCATAATTTTGAATCTTATTTTTTGAATTTTGAATTGCTTCTGCAGTGAGACAGAAATCAGCAATCTTCCATGACACATTTCAAAGCCCCCTTGGACTCCTTTTCCTCGTGTTTTCGGGAAAAGGGCTGGTGGAGATCGGTTTTGAAGGGGAACGGCCGGCCTATCCCAGGGGCAGGGCTCCCGAATCCTTCCGGAAGCAGATGGGGGATTATTTCAGCGGCAGGCTGCGGGATTTTTACCAGGACATTGTTTTCCTCCGCGGCACGGATTTCGAGAAAAAGGTTTGGCTGGCCCTCAAAGAAATTCCTTATGGCGAGACGCGGACATACAAGTGGCTCGCGGAGAAGGCGGGAAGTCCAAAGGGATCCAGGGCAGTGGGGCAGGCCCTGAGCAGAAACCCCATACCCATTGTCCTTCCGTGCCACCGGGTGATAGAGTCGGATGGCTCCCTGGGAGGATACTCGGGGGGAAT
>CAMTVV010000227.1:0-3409 GCA_947085305.1 uncultured Nitrospiraceae bacterium | reverse complement strand
GCCATTGAGTCGGGAGCTACCGCTCTTTTCGGAGAGAAGTACGGAGAGTCGGTCAGGGTTGTCTCGGTCCCCGGCTTCAGTTCCGAACTCTGCGGGGGAACCCACTGCAGGGCCACAGGAGATATCGGCCTCTTTGTCATCGTCTCGGAAGGAAGTGTTGCCTCGGGTATCAGGAGAATTGAGACCTTCACCGGCAAAACGGCATTTCAGTTCCTCAGGAAGAAAGGAGAAGAGCTGAAAAAAATCAACGAGCTACTGAAGACCGATCATGCTTATCCCAGGCTGGAAAAACTCATTTCAGAACTGAAAACCCTGGAAAGGGAGCGGGATTCCATGAAACTGAAGGCAGCCGCCAAAGATTTATCATCCATTCTTGAGCAGGCGCGCGCGATAAACGGGATAACCGTGCTTTCCCACAGGGTGGATGACCTTGAACAAAAGGACCTGAGGATGCTTGCCGACACCCTCCGTGACAAAACAGGCTCGGGGATCATATTCGTTGCATCAGTAAAGAACGGCCAGGCATCCATGCTCGCCATGGTCACGAAGGATCTGATCGGCCGGTTTAATGCAGGAGAGATTCTGAAGGAGGTGGCAGCCATGACAGGCGGCAGAGGCGGCGGCAAAGCCGAGATGGCTCAGGGAGGCACGAATAATCTGGACGGACTGGACAAGGCCCTTGAATCAGTATACGATATAATCAAGCAAAAGATAAATGTGGATGAGCCACAGAGATCACAGAGAAATTAGGAGATAAGAGATTCGATCTTGGAAGATTATTCTCAGGCTCTGTGCTCTCTGTGTCCTCTGTGGTAATTTCTTAATACCGGGAGGAGGTGCCTTATGACAATTTTCGATGCGGTGAGAACCGCTGTCCTGGCTGGGTTCGGGGTTCAGGAAAAGGTTTCTGAGTTCATCAACGAGCTGGTCAAAAAGGGGGAGTTGAGCGAATCCTAGGGCGCAAAGCTTGTGAAGGAATGGACAGAGAAGGCTGACAAGAGCACCGAACAGTTCAGCAAGAGTCTCTCGGACATTATCTCCAAGACCATGGAAAAGATGGCAATCCCCTCGAAGGACGACATCGAAAAACTGAACAAGAAGATCCAGGCGCTCTCTGCGCGGGTTAAAAAGCTGGAGGGGATGACTCGCGGCGAGGAGGAAGGTCCGGAAAAGGAATAGCTCCGGTGGATCTCTTCAGGGTCACCCGCACCTACCGGTCTGCACGAAGGCTTCAGCAGATCATTAATGTCTTTCTCAGGCACGGCTTCGGCCGTATCATAGACCAGATACACCTCGGCAGATACGTCCCTTTCCGGAAGCGTCTCAAGGCCTTCGGCCAGTGGCCCGCGCTCAAAGGGCCGTCCGTGCCGGAACGTCTCCGCATCGCCTTTGAAGAACTTGGGCCAAGTTTCATCAAGCTGGCGCAGGTGCTTTCCTCCCGGCCTGACCTCATTACCTCCCAGTTTGCCAACGAGTTCAAGAAACTCCAGGACGAGGTGCCGCCCTTCCCTGTGGCAGAGGCAAAACAGATCATCAAAGAAGAGCTGAAAAAGCCCCTGGAAGAATTATTCCTCGAGTTCAGGGACGAGCCTGTTGCCGCTCCATCCATCGCACAAGTCCACCATGCTAAGCTCATAGACGGCAGTGATGTGATCGTAAAAGTCCAGCGCCCGGGCATACGGGAACAACTGGAGACTGATATCAACATCCTTACCACTGTGGCGCGCCTTCTGGAACGGCATGTGCCGGAAAGCAGGTTCTTCAACCCCATGGGAATCGTTGATGAATTTTCAAGGACGCTCTACAAGGAGCTGGACTTTGTGGGAGAGGCGAAGAACTGCTCCCGCTTCAAAAGGAGCTTCGAAAACAACCCTGACATTCATATCCCGCTGATCTATGGTGATCATGTGACGGAGAAAGTCCTGGTCATGGAACGGATAGACGGGGTAAGGATCGATGATATCCGTGGGCTCATGGCCATGGGCCTCGACCGCAAAAGCATCGTGAAGATCTGTGTGGACGCTTACTTCAAAATGATCCTTGAGGACGGGTTCTTCCACGCAGACCCTCACCCCGGGAATATCCTCGTCACCCGGGATGGAATGCTCGCATTTGTGGATTTCGGCATCGTGGGGAGCGTGACCCCTGAAATGATGGAGACCATGGCAAACACGTTCCTCGCTCTCATCCATAGAGACTTTGACGGCCTCATTGATCAGTATGTTGAACTCGGGTATGTGCCTGAGGATGTGGACATTGACAAGTTCAGGCGGGAGTTCAAGACAGACCTCCTCTATTTCCTCGAACCGCTCTATGGAATGACTCTCAAGGAGATTAATTTTGCCCAGTACCTCGATATCATCACGCACATCGCGCTGAAACACAGGATGCAGATACCGTCAGACCTGCTGCTGATCAACAAGGCAATGCTCATACTCGAAAATATCGGCAGGGAGCTGGACCCCGGGTTTGATTTCGTTGCAGCAGCAGAGCCCTATGCCGAAAAAATCGTGAAGAACAGGTACAGCCCCTCAAAGCTAATTGAAAAGGCAAGCAAGAACGTCATGGAGCTGGGGGATTTCATATTCCTTTTTCCGAAACAGA
This sequence comes from uncultured Nitrospiraceae bacterium, assembly GCA_947085305.1. Taxonomy (GTDB): domain Bacteria; phylum Nitrospirota; class Thermodesulfovibrionia; order Thermodesulfovibrionales; family UBA9159; genus JAMCQB01. Next base: position 805 of record CAMTVV010000227.1, on the reverse strand, counting down.
TAAAGATGATCATCCGGAAGTTTCTCCGGGACGACATCCATTTGAAGATGACCCATATAGGACTTGACCGTTTCATCACCGATATGGACCGTTCCAGCAACCGTATCACCTTCGGTCTGATCATCGCTGCCATGCTCGTCAGTTCCGCCATCATGCAGTCCTCAGGCATGGGCGCAAGGATCTTCGGCATGTCCGTCCTCGGCATCATAAGTTTCGCCCTCGCCTTCCTCCTGGGTATATGGCTTATCATATCCATCATACGATCGGGAAGGCTGTAGAGACACAGGGCAAAATCGGGCCCGGCAAGAAAGATTCCGCTTGACAGCTCACTCGCACAAAATGTCGGGAAATAACCACAAAATGTCGAGAATTCTATGAAAAAATATGGTAGTGTTGCACATGAGTTTCTTGACGCCGCATCGCAAGAACCTTTATCTGGCAGTTTTTTTCTTGTTCTCTTTTCTCTTTTTTGCTTCTCCAATAGCAGCAGACGAAGTGAGCTATTTGTACGATGATGCAGGAAGGCTGGTAAGGGTCATAAAAGGTGCAGAGGCGATTCTCTACCAGTATGACGAGGTGGGAAACCTCATTTCGATCTCAAGGGATTCCGGAGGCCAGGCATCACCTCCGTTGCTCCACGGCATAGACCCCGACAGCGTTGTTGTAGGCGCAAGCTATAATGTGACCATAACTGGCGAAAACCTCATTACAACGACAGGCGTAACGTCAGACAATCCAAATATCGTAATCAAGAATATTTCCTCCCTGAACACAAGGATTAATGCGGCTATCTCTATTGCAGGCG
>CAMTVV010000226.1:0-7978 GCA_947085305.1 uncultured Nitrospiraceae bacterium | reverse complement strand
TCATCCGGCTCGATATCCTGCTGAACGGAGAGCCAGTGGACGCCCTTTCCTTGATAGTTCACAAGGATAAGGCGTATTATAAGGGCAGGCAGATCGCGGAAAAACTGCGGGAAGTCATCCCGCGGCAGCTCTATGAAGTGGTGATACAGGCGGCCATAGGTAGCAAGATCATCGCCAGGGAGAGCGTCAGGGCCCTGAGGAAAGACGTCCTTGCAAAGTGCTATGGCGGCGATATCACGCGGAAGAGAAAGCTTCTGGAAAAGCAGAAGGAAGGCAAGAAGCGGATGAAACAGGTGGGGAGGATAGAGATCCCCCAGGAGGCGTTCCTGTCTGTATTGAAGGTAAAATAGGATGAAACAGGCTAAGGCTAAGGTTGAGAGCGGAACCAAGATTCTTCCTTGTCGTTGCTTAACCTTGACCTCGACCTTAACCTTTTTTGGGTGAGAAGGAAACGGAAAGAGTGAAAAGAACAAAGAAACAGCTTCTCTGGGAATATTCTAAAGCCATTATCACCGCGCTCATACTCGCCCTCTTCATCAGGGCCTATTTTATCCAGGCGTTCAAGATTCCTTCAGGCTCCATGATACCGACCCTGGTGGTGGGAGACCACATCCTTGTGAACAAATTCATCTACGGGACAAAGATACCCTTCTCCGACAAGAGGGTTTTGGCTTTCAGGAAGCCCGGCAGAGGTGATATAATAGTCTTCAAATATCCGGAAGACCCCGACAGGGACTTCATCAAGCGCGTGATAGCCGTTGAGGGGGATGTGATAGAATCGAGAAACAAGGTGATCTATGTGAACGGGAACCCCGTGAACGAGCCGTACAAGCAGCATACCGACACAACGCTCACGCCGAAGGGCATAGAGCCCAGGGACAATTTCGGGCCTCATATCGTTCCGAAAGAAAAGTTATTCATGATGGGAGATAACCGTGACCAGAGCTATGACAGCAGATACTGGGGGTACGTTGATCTTAAACAGGTCAAGGGAGAAGCCCTCATCATGTACTGGTCATGGGACAGTAAAAAAAATTGGCCGAGGCTGGAAAGGATAGGGAGGTTGGTAAAATGAGACATTTGCGCGGCAGGGACGGTTTCATAAAACCGCTTTTAACCATCATCCTTCTTGTGATTGCCGGATATGTGGGCCTTGAGTTCGGGCTCCATTACTACCGGCATTCTGCCTTCAAGAGCGAAGCAAAGGCGATTGCGCGCCTTGAACTGGGAAATGTGGAAAAGACAAGGGCCCAGATTTATAATGCTGCCCAGGAACTCAAGATACCTATCGAAGAGAAGGATATTATTCTGACCAGAAAGGCAAACACGGTCAGGGTCCGGACCTCATGGTCCACAACAGTGGACATTTTCGGACTTTATCAGAAAACCCTGAACTTTAATGTTGATGTAGAGGAATAGCTTGTTCACCGGCATCATTATCGAATTGGGAGAGACGGCATCCCTGAGCCGAAAACAAGCCGGGGCGTCCCTGGCTGTCGCAGCAGCCGCCCTGTCACATGACGCAGCCATTGGCGACAGCATCGCCATCAACGGCGCGTGTCTTACTGTGGTGAGCCGCCAGGGCAATATCCTCTCCTTTGATCTGTCGGATGAGACACTGCGCTCCTCAAACCTTGGGCAGCTCAAACCCGGTGACAGGGTAAATCTTGAGCCTTCCCTCAGGGCGGACGGAAAACTGGGCGGCCATTTTGTCACAGGCCATGTGGATGCAGTCGGAAAGATCAGATCAAAGAACCTGGTTGGGGACGCCTTTGAGATAACCATCGAAGCGCCGGAGAAGGTTACCGGCCTTCTTGTGGAAAAAGGCTCCATCGCTGTGGACGGCATAAGCCTTACCGTGGTGGACGTTTCAGCGGATTCCTTTTCCGTGGTCATCATCCCCCATACCGCGCGCCTCACCACCATCGGCTTCAAGAACGCCGGCGCCACGGTGAACCTCGAGGCTGATATAATAGGGAAATACGTGGCGCGCTTTCTCGACCGGAAAACCGATTCAGGGAAAATGAGTACTGATAAGAGTTTAATGAAGGTGCTGGCGGAGTCGGGTTATATCAAAGACTGATGAGGATGGGATCATAACTCCCCCTATCCCCCTCTTAACTTAAGAGGGGGAAGCCGGAGGCGGGGGAGTTACCTTAAGTAATAGGTCAGGCATCTTGCCTGCCAATGTTTGGAGGAAGAGCAATGCAAAAGCACAGGTTCAATACCATAGATGAAGCAATAGAGGACATTGCAAAGGGGAAAATGGTGATCCTCGTGGATGACGAAGACAGGGAAAACGAGGGCGACCTCTGCATGGCTGCCGAGAAGGTCACGCCGGCCGCCATCAATTTTATGTCAAAGCACGGCAGGGGACTCATCTGCCTGTCCCTCACCCCCCGGAGGGTTGAGGAGCTGCAACTGTCGATGATGACTGATGAGAATACCTCCCAGTTCGGCACTGCCTTCACCGTCTCCATAGAGGCGAAAAAGGGTGTTACCACGGGGATCTCTGCTGCCGACAGGGCAATGACCATCCTCACTGCCATAGACCCGAAGAACGGTCCCGATGACCTTGCGAGACCGGGGCATGTATTTCCCCTCAGGGCAAAACCAGGGGGGGTGCTCCAGAGGGCGGGGCAGACAGAAGGCTCTGTGGACCTTGCAAGGCTCTCCGGCCTTTATCCTGCCGGCGTCATATGCGAGATAATGAGCGACGACGGCGCCATGGCCAGGGTCCCTGAGCTGATGGAATTTGCAAAGAAGCACGGCCTCAAGATCGTGACTGTCAAGGATCTCATCCATTACAGGGTGCGGACCGAGCGGTTCGTAAAGAGAATCTCAGACGTGAAACTCCCCACGGAATACGGCGAGTTCAGGGCCATCGCATATACCAATGACATGGACAGCAATGTCCACATCTCCCTGGTGAAAGGAGAGATAAAGCCGGAGGATGCGGTGCTCGTGAGGGTCCACTCCGAATGTCTCACCGGCGATGTCTTCGGCTCCAGGAGATGCGATTGCGGCGACCAGCTCCATAAGGCCATGCAGATGATTGATAAAGAGGAGAAAGGGGTTATCCTTTACATGAGGCAGGAGGGCAGGGGCATCGGCCTCGCCAATAAGCTGAAGGCCTATGAGCTCCAGGACAAGGGCCTTGACACTGTTGAGGCCAACTTAACGCTGGGGTTCAAGCCGGACCTGAGGGACTACGGCATCGGCGCTCAGATACTGGTTGATCTCGGAGTCAGGAAGATGCGACTCATAACCAACAATCCCAAGAAGATCGTCGGCCTCGAAGGTTACGGCCTCAAAGTAGTGGAAAGGGTTCCTATAGAAAGCAGGCCCCACGAAAAGAATATCATCTACCTCAGGACAAAAAAGAAAAAACTCGGGCATATGCTGGATAATGTTTAGGGGATGGGACAATACGTGGATAAGGAAAAAACAAAGATCAAACAGCTTGTGATAAAAAGCTACTCTGCTGTGGCTGCCGGCGGACCATCCTGTTTTCCCGCATCAAGCTGCTGTGCTCCGGGGACCTGTGGCGTCAGCCTCCTCGAGACAGGCAGGCGGCTCGGATATTCCGACGAGGAATTGAAGATCGGCCTTGGGGAGGCAAACCTCGGCCTTGGCTGCGGAAATCCCCATGCCATTGCGGATATTAGAGAAGGGGAAACTGTTCTTGACCTGGGAAGCGGCGCAGGGTTCGACGCCTTCCTTTCTTCCATGAAGGTGGGAAAGACCGGATATGTCATCGGCCTAGACATGACCCCTGAGATGACGGCAAAGGCAAAGGCCAATGCAGAAAAACTCGGACTGAAAAATGTGGAATTCAGGCTGGGAGAGATAGAGCAGCTGCCTCTGGAAGATGCCTCTGTTGATGTGATCGTTTCGAACTGCGTCATCAACCTTTCCCCGGACAAGCAGGCCGTGTTCAATGAGGCCTTCAGGGTCCTGAAACCGGGCGGCAGGCTTGCTGTCTCGGATGTGCTCAAGAAGGGAGAATTCTCCGAGGCCATCAGACAGAATGAAAATGCCTACAGCGGCTGAATCACCGGCTCGGTTCCGGTGGAGGAACTGAAGGAGATACTTACAAGGGCCGGTTTTACCGGCGTTGTCATTCAGGACAAGAGCAACAGCGACGAGATCATAAGAAGCTGGAATTTCGGCGAAGGCGTTGAAAAGATGGTCTTCTCAGCATACATCACGGCTCAAAAGCCATAGAATTGGAGTACGGCTTGAAGAAGACATGATGAGTGAGGATGAACTTCGAGACGAGATACTTTCCCTGAAGGCCGAAATAAAGAGGCTCAGGAAATCCCTCACGGAACTCACCCCTCCCCTCTCCGCTTTGCTCCGAAGAAGGGGCTTCAGTATCTTCAAAAAAGAACCCCTGGACGACCTTCTCCTCCCCGGCAAGAGATACATTGACGACTATTGCCGTTTCCTGAACAAATACTCCTTCAGGCTCTTCCTCAGGGATGTGATTAAGCGCCAGGAGGGGTTTATGATTGAGGATGTCACCCGGTATTCCACCCGGGAAGTGACGGGGGACTATATTCAGTTTCTTCTCAAAATACGGCTCATTGAAAAAGTTGGCAGAGGCGGACCGTATCGCCTGAAAAAGAGACCGGTAAAGAGCTTCGGCCCAACCCTTGAGTGGTTCCTCGCGGAGATCTTCAAGAGGGAGTTCGAGGCAGAGGCCATATGGGGGATAAAATTCAAACGTACTGCGGCAGGCGGGGACTATGACCTCATCGCAAAGATCGACAGCTCCCTCCTCTATATGGAAGTTAAGTCCTCGCCGCCCAAGCAGATATATGCCAATGAGATCTCGGCCTACTTCGACAGGGTTTTAGACCTCCGGCCCGAGATCGCCGTCTTTTTCATGGACACGGAACTCAGGATGAAGGACAAGATCGTGCCCATGTTCGAGGATGAACTGAGGAAAAGGGGAAGCCCTTTGTCCGGCGAACCCCCGCCTGTGAAGCGCATCGAAAAAGAACTCTTCCAGACAGGAGACAAAATCTTTATAATAAACGCAAAAGCTAGTATAGTGAATAATATCGAGAAGGTCTTGAGCCGGTATTTCAGGAGGTCTTGATGGCTGAAAAGGTTGAGATATGCGCTGTCCTGATTTTGTAAAAGACGCCACTGTGAAAGAAAAAACCAAAAGAGAAAAGAAAAAGGAGGAAAAAGCATGATGCACTTCGAGAAACTGAAAGGCATAGTCTCGTTCACCGGGGGGAGGCTCCAGATCGGCAATCCCGAGGCCCTGAGGGGCATTATGGATGAGCTTGTATTCGATGCGGTATTTGCGGAGAACGATGATATAAAGAGGGACCTCCTCGTGATCCTCAAGGAAATTGCAAAGGCAGCCGGCGCGGTTCCTGCGTCCATCCAGGGACTGTATGAGGAATTGGGCCGCGATTACCGCGGATTCACTGTCCCTGCAATAAACATCAGGGGATTGACCTATGACACTGCGCGGGCGGTATTCCGGAAGGCCATCGAGAAGAATGTGGGAGCGTTTATTTTCGAGATCGCCCGCTCCGAGATAGGATATACAAAACAGAGGCCCCTCGAGTATTCTGCAGTGGTTCTCGCCGCAGCAGTAAGAGAAGGGTTCAGGGGCCCTGTCTTTATTCAGGGCGACCACTTCCAGCTGGTGAGGAAGAACTTCCTCTCTGACCCGGCCGCGGAGACGAACTATGTGAAGGGGTTGATCAGAGAAGCCATTGACTCGGAGTTTTATAATATTGATATTGACACGTCAACCCTCGTTGACCTCGAAAAACCTACCACAAAGGAACAGCAGAGACCGAACTTCGAAAGGACTGCGGACCTGGCCTCCGTCATCAGGGAGATTCAGCCCCAGGGCATTGAGATCTCAGTCGGGGGCGAGATCGGCGAGATCGGCTCCAGGAACAGCACTCCTGAAGAACTGAGGGCATACCTCGATGGGTTCAGGGAGACCTTCAAGGCACAGGGCAAGGGCCTCTCCAAACTCAGCGTCCAGACAGGGACAAGCCACGGCGGGGTCGTCCTCCCCGACGGGACCCTGGCAAAGGTGAAAATAGACTTTGACACATTGCGGACTCTCTCGGAAATCGCGAGGAAAGAATACGGGCTTTCCGGCGCAGTGCAGCACGGCGCTTCCACCCTCCCTGAAGAGGCCTTCGACATGTTCCCCAGGACCGGCACATCAGAGGTGCACCTTGCAACCGGTTTCCAGAATATTGTCTATGACAGCGCCCATCTGCCTGCGGCATTCAGGGATGAGGTCTATGCCTTCATAAAACAGGAATATGCAAAAGAATGGAAGGAAGGCCAGACAGAGGAGCAGTTCATCTACAGCACGAGGAAAAAGGGGTTTGGCCCGATAAAGAAGAAATGGTGGAATCTCCCGAAGAATGTGAAGGAGCCTGTCATGAAAGAGCTGGAAGACCGCTTTGGCCTGCTCTTCGAAAAACTGAAGGTGTTCAATACAGTGGACATCGTGAAAAAAACCGTGAAGCCGGCGGTCGTGGCAAAGGAAATCAATGCAAAACTCCTGGACTGATGAAGGAGCCGGCCTTACACTTACCTTAAGGAGGAATACATAATGCCAGACATTAAAAGAATCGGTATTATCACCAGCGGTGGAGACGCGGGAGGGCTCAATGCAGTGATCAAGGGAATTGCGAGAGAGGCATATGCCCACGGCATAGAATCCGTTGTCATTCCCAACGGCTATGCAGGTCTCTACAATCTTGTTGATTTGAGCGACGTTGTAGTGCTCAATGCCGAGCGGGTGAGCCGCATCGAGGCATCCCTTGCAGGGTCCGAGGCAGGTCATTCGCGGGTGAAGATCAGCAAGATAACCGATCCCAACACCTATCAGAGGATAAAGGACGGACTCAAGAAGTTCGGCATAGACGCCCTGGTCATCAGCGGCGGCGACGATACCGGAAGCGTTGTGGTTGACCTCGGCTCCCAGGGAATTCCGTGCGTCCACGCGCCCAAGACCATGGACCTTGATCTTCAGCCCTACAGCGTGGGAGGCGATTCCGCGATCAACAGGATAGCGGTGATGGTGCGTGACCTGAAAACCACAGGCATGAGCCATAACCGGATCATGGTTGTTGAGGTCTTCGGCAGGTATGTGGGACATACCGCGCTGCGCGGCGGCATAGGCGCCGAGGCTGATTGCATCATGATACCGGAAATCCCTGTTGACTTTGACGTTGTCTACGACCATATCAAGGCCACCTACTTTGCCAGAATAGAAAGAAGCGATGTGAAAGCCGGAACGTATATGATCGTTGTTGCTGAGGGAATCAAGACCGCTGGCGGGGAAATGCTCTATGATGAATCAGCCGGAGTGGACGCCTTCGGGCATAAAAAGCTTGCAGGCGCAGGAAGGTATGTGAAACAGCAGATCGAAAAGAGATTGAAGGCGGACCCTGCGGTAAAAGAATTCATGAAGAGAGTGGGCATGTTCGCTCCCGGCGTGTATGAAATCCCGGAGGTGAGGGAAATAATCCCGAGCCACCTTGTGCGTTCCGGACAGACATCGGCCTATGATGTCAACTTCGGATACAAGGCCGGCTCAGCAGCAGTGCTTCTTCTCCTGGAGGGCAGGTCCGGGAATACCGTGGTCGGCGTTGAGGGGAAAAAGATAACCTATATGCCGACATCCGAGGCCATAAAGCGGAGAGAGGTGGATGTGAGCGAGATAGCGCTTTTCGAAAGCCTCGGCATCTGCTTCGGCAGGAAGCCGCAGAAATTCGATTATGAAATCGTCGAGTCAAAGGGAATAATTGACAGGCATCTTTAGGAAAGGAAGGAATCGTCATTACCCCTGGCTAACAAGGGGGAATCAAAGTTTAACCACAGAGAACACAGAGTTATACATAACTACATTAATCGTATGTCATTCCCGCAAGTGGAGCGCGTCGGGAATCCTTCTTCTGCGGAAAGATTCCGGACAAGC
>CAMTVV010000225.1:0-8544 GCA_947085305.1 uncultured Nitrospiraceae bacterium | reverse complement strand
TGCGCCGCATGGGCGCCGTACATGAACTCGACACCAAGCCATACCGAATGGGCCTTCCTGTCTGCAAGATGGTCCGCACGGTCGTAGTTGTACTGGAGGCGGAGGCGCGAAAACTCCGTGGGCATCCAGGTAAGGAGCGGTGAGATGCGGCGCCGGTCGTCCCGAAAGGGGTCATTACTGCGTCCTCCGACGCTTTCGCCGCTTCCTGTTGCATACTCATAGCGAAGTCCGGCGGCCCATCCCGGTTTGAACCCGTAGAGAAGTTGCGCATAAAATCCCCAGTCCCTGAGCGTCTCCTCTTTAAGGTCTATGATATTGAGCGGGGCGCTGTCGTCGAAGAAGGCCGCGGCCTTGTAGTCCCTTTTCATGATTTCGGATTCCAGGATCAGAAACGGCCATCCCCTTTTAGCTTGCGGTGGACGCCACTTCACTACGAGGTCGCCCCCATATATATAGGTTTTGCCTTTAGTTCCTGTGGCATTCGGACCAAAAAGCCCCGAGAGGCCGATTTTCGCCGTGATATCGTCCGTCAGGTCCCAGGCGTTGTCCAAGCGCACAAGGTAGACCATGTCCTTTAAGGTCTTCATCCCACGGTCGACAAAAGGTCGGCCACCGATCGCTCGCTCCTCAAAAAATTCCTCGTTGGCAAGGAAACTCGCCATGGTCTCTCCGTTGGCGTTCTGGACGCCGAAGTGGAGCTCGGAGTACCACGATAACGGCATGAGCCATCCAAGTCTGAATCCCGGCCCCCGCATCCCGTCAGGGCCGAAAAGCCGTGTATTGATGACGGGTTGGTCCTGCCAGTGCCACTGGTGTGGATGCTGCGGGTTGATACGGCCGAATTCAGTGAAAAAATACCCTGCTTCGAGTTGTAGCCCGTAGGGCAGTGAAGTAGTCGTCATGAATGCCTCTTCCATCTCGAGTTCCGTCTCGCCGGTGAGCGGGTCAAGAAAAAAGATTATATGCGCCTCTCCGTTCAAGTAGGGATCTATCGCGCCCGCAAGCGACAGTTCGATGTTCTGAACGGTGAAGCCGCGTTTCCGCGGGTCATGGCCGCCGCCCTGAAGGTTCTGCAATTCCGCATCGTTAGCGGTAGAACCCCCGGCCGCAAAAAGGGAATCTAAAGAGATGTCGATGAGACGAAGTCCGCCCGTCCGGCGGCCGGTCATAACAGGCCCTTTTGCCGAAACCGACGGATCTTCCGGGGTTTTTCCCCCGGCCTTCGCTGTTTCTTCTTTCTTCGTTCTTTTCAGTTCCTCTTTCAGTTCATCGATAATTTCCTGTTGTTCTTCTATCGTCTTCCCTTGTCGGCCGATGGTATCTTCCAGGGCTTTTAGTCTCGATTCGAAATCAGCCCCGTATGACGGCACGGAAAGACAGAAACAAAAAATAATGAATAAGAATGCTGCCCTTTGTTTCATCGGGTTCTCCTTTTCAATGAAATATGCGCCGGGGCAAGGGTAACCTGACCTGTCCGGCTAATGTGATGAAACGACTGAAAAGGAATTATGCGGGCGGAGCGCGGAAAGAGACAGGATTGAAATGTGAGGCGCTGTAGAGAAAAGGCTCGTCTTTTGAGACTATTCTTACGGATGGAGTTAGTGGAGAATGGCTGCAACAATCGTTCTGCCGGACACTGTAAGAATGATGGGCTGTTATGCAAAGGGGGCAGTCATCATGAGAAACGCCGTCATCGTGATGATGAAACGCCATTGTCACTGTTGACAGAAGAAAGAGAGATAAGAGCAAGACGGGAAGCCATGTCCGGCCCTTGCTAAAATCATATGTAGTCGAACCTATCATTTTGTAGAACCTCAAGAGAGATGAACGATGTTCAATCATAAAAGCTGCCCGACCTAAATGTCAATAATGGTGATGCACCCAAATCCCGATATAGAAATTTAAAAAACTGTCCCCTCTCTCTTGACGGGAGAGGATTAGGGTGAGGGGGGATTTATTGGGAAGACAATTTTCTATCTCTGTTTTTGGGCTAGATGGGGAAAGCTCAGATGGGGCCGCTCCCGCCAAGGGCGACATGAAACTTAACACCCCCGTAATATTGCTGTAACATTACCCTGCCATTCTATTTCATGGTAATTATCTTTCTGAGTCTCATCGTTTGCGTAATTGCCGTGATTACCTTGTTTAAGGTAAAGCCGAATCTCTTTATGTTCCAGCTTATAGAGAGGGTTTTCGGCAAAAAGGCCATTCGCAGAGACTGATTATTCCAGGCTGGTTGCTATCGGGCGGCTAAGGCGATAGAATGAGGAAGGAGGTGAGATTCAGGGATGTAATAGAAATTTAACATTGCTGTAATATTGTTGTAACAATTAGAAATGTATCTTAATAACAAAACAAGGAGGCAAGTAATGGTTAAGAAAATAGTTTTCAGCATGGTTGCTCTCATGGTTCTGGCCATGACATACTCAATGCCCGCGGTTGCGGCGGACAAGCTGATCAGGATAGATGGTTCGAGCACTGTCTATCCCATAACAGAGGCGGTAGCTGAAGAGTACCAGAAGGCGAAAAGGGGCGAAGTTAAGGTTACGGTGGGCATCTCAGGAACCGGCGGCGGTTTCAAGAAGTTCTGCAGGGGTGAAACCGACATATCCAACTCATCGAGACCGATCCTCAAGAAAGAGATGGCTGCATGCAAGGAGCAGAACATCGAATATATCGAACTCCCTGTAGCATATGACGGGCTTGCAGTAGTAGTGAATCCAAAGAATACATGGGTTTCCTCTTTGACGGTCGCCGACCTGAAGAAGATGTGGGAGCCTGCGGCGCAGGGAAAAGTCGTGAAGTGGAACCAGGTCAAGCCTGAATGGCCTGATGCTTCGCTGAAGCTTTTTGGTCCGGGCTCGGATTCAGGCACCTTTGACTACTTCACTGAGGCTGTTGTGGGGAAAGCAAAATCCTCCAGGGGGGATTTTACCGCAAGCGAGGATGACAACGTGCTCGTGCAGGGGATTGCCGGCGACAAAAACGCGCTCGGCTACTTCGGCCTCGCCTACTACGAGGAAAATAAGAACAAGCTGAAGGTCGTGCCGGTCGTCAATCCCCGGACAAACAAAGAAGTCATCCCTTCCTTGCAGACCGTAATGGACGGCACATACAACCCGCTCTCACGGCCGCTCTTCATCTACGTAAGCAAGAAATCTCTTGAGAAGCCTGAGGTTAAAGAGCTTGTCAACTATTACCTGAAGAATGCCGACAAGCTCACGAAGCAGGTAAGGTACGTTCCGCTTCCAGCAAGCGCATACAAGCTTGCCCAGGAGAGGCTTGACAAGGTGAAGACCGGCAGCATGTTCGGCGGCGAGGAAAAGGTAGGAATGAAGATAGAAGATCTTCTCAAATTGGAAGAGACTAAAAAGTAAGGTTTTGTATTAAGCAAAGAAAAGGCGTGATAAACACGCCTTTTCTTGATAGCATAAGCGTCAACACAATAGAAAAAATATCTTATGAATCACAGCCAAAAGAGAAAAATAAAGGAAACCGCGATAGAAGCCGTCCTGCTCCTCTGCGCGCTTTTCTCTGTTTTTATCACGCTCAGCATTGTTTTTATCCTCTCCTATGAATCGTTCGGTTTTTTTAAGGAAGTTTCGCTAAAAGAGTTTTTCACTGGAACACAGTGGACGCCTCTTTTTGCAGAGCCCAAATTCGGCATTCTTCCCCTTATTATGGGCACGCTGCTCACAACAGGCATAGCCCTCTCTGTTGCGCTGCCTTTAGGTTTACTGGTTGCCGTCTTCTTGAGCGAATTTGCGCCGCATAAGATGAGAGAGATCATAAAGCCGGTGCTTGAGCTTTTGGCTGCTGTTCCTACGGTAGTGTACGGTTATTTTGCGCTTCTTTTCCTGACGCCGATATTGCAGAGGTTCATGCCGGATCTTTCCGGTTTCAACGCCCTGAGTCCGGGCATCATCATTGGAATCATGATAATCCCGTACGTGAGCTCGGTAAGCGAGGACGCCATGAAAGCGGTCCCTATGCATATCAGAGAGGGCTCTTATGCCATGGGCGCAACAAAACTCCAGACGGCATTTAAGGTCATCATTCCGTCTGCATTCTCCGGCATTGCAGCCGCTTTTATTATAGGCATATCGAGGGCGATAGGAGAGACTATGGTTGTCGCAATAGCGGCAGGGGGCATGCCTAACCTCACGGCAAACCCCCTGGAGCCGGTTCAGACATTGACGGCATATATCGTTCAGGTCAGCCTGGGAGACGTGCCGCATGGGACGGTTGAATATAAAACAATATTCGCTGCCGGCATAACGCTCTTTTTCATGACCCTCGGTTTTAATATATTGGGGTTCTGGCTGAGAAAACGGATACGGGAAGCGTATTAATGAAAACTCTAAATTCTAAGCGTGAAATTCGAAACAAATTCAGAATATTTCAAACACAGGTTCTCAAGCAAGTTTTGAATTTCAGTTCTTTGAATTTGTTTAGGATTTAGATATTAGAAATTCGGATTTATCGTGATGGAAGACCTAAAAAAGCGGATACGATACAATAAGCGCTGGAACTATCTGTTCATGATCATAGGCCTCCTGTCGACTATGGTCGGCCTGATTCTTCTCTGCACCCTCATGATTGATCTGGCTATGGACGGCGGCCCGCGGTTGAGCTATAAGTTTCTCACCTCATTCCCATCGCGGTTTGCCGATGAAGCGGGAATACTCTCTGCATGGGTGGGAAGCTTCCTCCTGCTCCTGGTTACAGCCCTTGCCGCTATACCCCTTGGCGTTGCAGCCGGAATTTATCTTGAAGAGTATGGCAAGAAAAACCGGCTGACGGATATCATAGAGATCAATATTGCCAACCTCGCAGGGGTGCCGTCGATTGTTTACGGCCTTCTCGCCCTCGGACTGTTCGTCTATTTTTTGAAATTCGGAGAAAGCATCCTCACCGGCGGACTCACACTGGCGCTGCTCATCCTTCCTATGGTTATCATGGCTACGAGGGAATCGATACGCGCAATTCCCAATTCGATAAGAGAGGCCTCCTATGCATTGGGCGCGACCAAATGGCAGACAGTGCAATGGCATATAATCCCCTATTCAACCGGCGGGATACTCACCGGGATAATCATCGGGCTTTCACGGGCCATCGGCGAGACAGCTCCGATAATTACTGTGGGGGCATTAACGTTCATAGCCTTTCTTCCCACATCCCCTATAAGCTTGGAGTTCCCCTTTGTCTCGTTCAAGTGGCTTATGGACCCTTTTACCGTTATGCCCATACAGATGTTCAACTGGGTATCACGGCCACAGAAGGAGTTTCAATTAAATGCTGCTGCAGCGGGCATTATCCTTATGATTATGACCTTGCTTATGAACGGCCTTGCCATTTATATTAGATACAGATTCAGAAAGAAGATAAAATGGTAGAGACAGATGTCAATATCCATTGTTGTCATTCTGGCTTGTCCAGAATCTTTCTTCGGAAGGATTCCGAACAAGTCGGAATGACAGGTGAATAGTTTCAAGGAGAATAAATGTCAGTCATAACATCAGGCGAATTAAAGGCTGAGGTTAAAAAACTTAATTTCTACTACGGCAGTGTCCAAGCCCTGAAGGAGATTAACCTGCCAATAGAGCGCAGAAAAGTAAGCGCACTTATCGGGCCTTCAGGCTGCGGAAAGACAACATTCCTTCGTTGCTTCAACCGCATGCATGACCTCTATCCGCACAACAGATATGAAGGACAGATTATACTTTATCCTGATAATATTAATATCATTTCACCCGAGATAGATCCGATAGAAATCAGGATGCAGATAAGCATGGTCTTTCAGAAGCCCAATCCCTTTCCGAAGTCAATATACGAAAATGTCGCCTATGGCCTCAGGGTAAGGGGGATCAATAAAAGTCAGATACTTGCTGAAAAAGTTGAGAAATCCCTTAGAGGCGCCGCGCTCTGGGATGAGGTAAAAGACAGGCTTCATGATCTTGCATTCGAGCTTTCAGGGGGACAGCAGCAGAGACTCTGCATTGCGAGGGCGCTGGCTACAGACCCGAGGATACTTCTTTTTGACGAGCCGACATCCGCCCTTGATCCGACTGCCACTTCAAAGATAGAAGAGCTTATAGTGGAGCTGAAAGATGAGGTTACGATAATAATAGTAACCCATAACATGCAGCAGGCGGCGAGGGTATCGGACTCTACGGCCTTTATGTATTTAGGAGAACTTATTGAGTTTGACAGGACGGATAAAATATTTACAAATCCTGCCAACAGGTTAACTGAGGAATACATAACAGGGAGGTTTGGATAATGGCAATCTTTGATGAAGAGTTAATGAAACTTAAGGAAAAGGTACTCAAAATGGGCGCTATGGTCGAGGCTGCTATAAAGAATGCTGTCGCATCGCTCGTTGAAAGGGACTCTGAGCTTGCAAAAAAGGTTATTGAAAACGACCACAAGGTCAATGCCCTCGATGTGGAGATAGATGAAGAATGTGTAAGGCTCCTTGCTATCAGACAGCCGAGGGCAGGAGATCTCAGGTTTATCACCACAGCGATGAAGATAACCACAGACCTCGAGAGAATGGGAGACCTCGCAGAGGATATCGCGGAGAGGGCCGTCGAGCTTAATGAAGAGCCTGTCCTTAAGCCTTATATCGATATACCGAGGATGGCGGAGATAGCGCAGGGCATGTTAAAAGATGCGCTCGATGCCTTTGTGAGAAAAGACAAAAAGCTTGCGATGAATGTGATCTTGAGAGATGATCAGGTCGATCTGCTTAATGTCCAGGTCTTTAATGAGCTGCTCTTCTTTATGATCCAGGATCCCCATACAGTATCGAGGGCAACGAGGATTACCTATGTATCAAAATATCTTGAACGCATAGCAGACCATGCCACCAACATCGCAGAAATGGTGATTTACCTTGTTGAAGGAAAGATTATCAGGCACATGGCGCCGCCTTCTGAGTAAACCCCCGCCTGTCAAGCCATTTAAAAAGGTAACTTTGCCTGGCATCGTTGAGACATTTAAAAAGTAACCATGGATTCACATTATCATTGTTTTTTCTTTTCCGGGTCTCCGATAGAGATAGACAATCCCGGGAAGATACGCGACAAGGTGTTTATGGCCTCGAGTTCGATCTTTGACAAGGGTTTTTGAGTCTTCTGCTGAGGTTGGGCCGGATTGGGGCTCTGCCGACGATCAGCAAGTTTGTATATATGCTCAAGTTTGGTTTCGATGGTCTGCTCGCTCAAATGGAGTTTTTGGTTTATCATACACTCTGGTGAGCCGTGAGCCGATGCGCTTTTTTCTCAGGAGCTTCATGGAAGGCAGAAACAGGTTCATAAACAGCCTGATCTCATTATGGTAGAGGTCGTTCATTGCATTTACCGCTTCCTGGGTGTCGTAGCGGTCCCATCCCACGAGCTTCCGCACATGGGTCCAGTTTTTCTGCTCGATGTGGGCATTGCCGTCTTTTTTGTACGGACGACCCCTGAACGGCTGTATCCTGTGTGACTCACAATACCGGAACAGATGCCAGTTGATGAACTCAGAGCCATTGTCCGAGTCGATCCCATTAATCCGAAAAGGAAACGCCTGTGCCATCTCATCAAGGGCATCGACCACTGCCTTCTCTCCTTTGCCCAAGACCGCCCGGCTCTCCACCCATGTGGTAAGGATGTCCGTTTGGTTGACCGTATAGCCGAAAAGCCCTTCTGCATTGTTGCCGGAGTGAGAGACGGTATCCACTTCGGTCCAGCCAGGGTCCTTCACGTCCCAGTTGTCGGTCTTGATCGGTATCTGATGCTTCAGGAGTGTCCCAGGTTTGGTTCGTCCATAGATACGTTTCCGTATTCTGGCCTTCCTGCTCTTGAACCTCCGGTCGATCTGCCGTGGACTGATTGCATTGAGCTTCCTGATCGCATACTTTCGATTGCAGCCTGTTGTGGCACAGAATTCGTTCAATATTAACTGCTTCAGTTCTTTCGATGCCTTCCGATAGCGGATATAGATCGATTTGAAATACTCCTGTATAGCTTCTCTGCTCATTTAGTAACCCTCCTCCTTCAGGTATCGCAGTACTTCGAAGTACGGTTACATTTTACACGGCGCAATACGTGGTCCACCAGTGGCGCTAACTACATCATTGCTCTTCGATGCTGTAAACTTAGCGGCTGTTTTGAGGACTTCTGGGAAAGACGAAGCGCTTATACTGTTGCTGCTTAAAAAAATGACGTGCACCCGAGGAAACCCCAGGTCCGCATTTGTAACAAGAATCAAGGTTTGAAATGATCCGGAATAACGCGTATAAGCGATTCCAAATTATCCAAAATGGGGGAAAGATGGTAATATAGGCATCACTATACGTTTTCCACCATCTCCCATACGCCGCAGGGGCAGACGCCCGCGCAGAAGCCGCAGCCGATACAGAGGTTATCATCCACCACGTATTCGTACGAACCGTCGGCATGTTCGATCCTGCTGATGGCGCCCCAGTAGCAGGTTGACTCGCACATGTGGCAGTCGCGGCACGCAGCGCAGGACATGCACCTGTCGGCAGAAACCTCG
>CAMTVV010000224.1:0-8279 GCA_947085305.1 uncultured Nitrospiraceae bacterium | reverse complement strand
GTGAATACAAAATATAAACAGTCCGATGAAGCCAGGGAAGATACCCTGTTTATCGACGTTGTTACGTTCGGAAAACAGGCGGAGACCTGCAGCCAGTATCTCAGTAAAGGGAAAAGCGTTCTCGTTGAGGGCAGACTGCAGGAGAGGAGATGGGAATCGGAGGGGCAGCAGAGAAGCAAATTCGAAGTCATTGCACAGACCGTACGGTTCCTTTCCCGGAAGGGCGGCGGCGAGGGGCAGACAGCTCCCGACACCGAAGTCGCCCCGCCGGAAGGGACGGATCTTGAACCCTTTTAAGATTGCAGAGTTTATTGAATTAATAAGTGAGGCTCTTTCAAAAGTCCTAACCACAGAGGTCACAGAGAAAGTTAATGAGAACACTGAGAGAAAAATAATCGTTAAAATTAACAGGTTACTCTGCGAACTCGTTTTTCTTTCACTCTGTGTTCTCTGTGGTTTAAATAGTTTTGTAAAAGGATCGATTAAATAAATTACGTTACCAAGAAAGGAGCAAACATTGCAGCAGAGAAGATTCCAGAGAAGAAAATTCTGCAGGTTCTGCGCAGAGAAGTATGAATTCATAGACTATAAGGACATCAAGACCTTAAGGAGTTATCTGACCGAGAGGGGGAAAATCCTTCCCAGGCGCATGACCGGGGTGTGTGCGTGCCACCAGCGGAGCCTGAACGAGGCCATAAAAAGGGCAAGGCACATCGCGCTTCTCTCCTTTGTGGAAAAATAGATGAGGATCCCCAGGACATGGGTCCCCTTGATCACAAAGAAGATCATGGATGACCTTCTTGCCAAGGGACTGATCTCGTCAAGGGTACAGCCGGCGGAACTCATTGCAGAGGCGGAGAAACTCATCATGGACGAGCTTGCGGCGGAGGACAAAGTAAACGACGAGGTCAGGGAAATACTCAAGAAATTTACCGGCGAGATCGAGAAGGGAAGGCTTGACTACCGGAAGGTGTTTGAACTCACCAAGAAGAAGATCATCGAGGAACGGGGCGTTGTCATATGATGCTCTCCGATGAAAAGATCAGCCATCTCAGTCATGTCCTGCTCAAGGGGCTGATGGACGGGAACCTCATCGAACTCAGGGACGAAGAAGGCAAGGTGAGGCGCGAGATAAAACGTTCCACAGTCTCTTTTCTCAAGATCAGCGAAGATATTGATGTTTCCGTGAGAAAGAAGCTGCAATCCTTTTCAAGAAAGATTGTCGAGGGAAGCCCTGAGTGGGAGGTACTGTACAAAAAATTCTACAGGGAAGAGGCAGCGAGAAGGGGAATGGCATCAGAGTAAAGAGAGCCCTGTTTCCTTCCCTTCTGGTCCTGGCTTATGCAGGAATAATCTTCAGTCTCCCGTCAGCAAAACCCATGGTCTGGTTCCCGTTCTCTTTCATCCCTGTTGCAGGATACTCCTATCTTTGTTTCATCAAACGGCAGGGGAAGTACAGCTTCGAGACCCTGGCTTCCTATGCCCTCCTGATCGCGGGCGGTATTCAACTGCTCAATTACGGATGGCTCCATGTTCTGTATATTCCTTACCTCATCACACTCTCTTTTTTCTATGGGCCCGGCATTATTGTTCCCCTCAGCCTTACGGTCCCCCTGTTTGAAATCCGGCATTTCATGGGAGGAAATCTTTGGGAGGAAATCATCCTTAACAGCGCAGCGGTCCTGAGCGGCACACTGGTGTCCGCGGTTTTTTCAAAAATAAAGGGAGAAAGGGACAGAATGAGAAAATCTCTGGATTCGTTAAAGAAAGAGGCTGAAGGCATGGATTTCAGCGCTCCCGCTGATATCATCAGGGGCGAAGGGCTCATCTCCCAGCATCTTTCGGCCGCGAACGAGACGAATGAGGAGATACGGGAAATCCTCCTGATCGCCAGGCAGATTGTATCTGCCGACACTGTGGAGATGTTCGTGCTCAGGGGGAATTCCCTACATCTCCGGTGCACTGCTGATGGATCGCGGGATGCCCCTGTTCCTGATGAGGGGAGATTGGCTTCATGCATCCGGAAGAAACAGTCAGTTGTATACGAATTCCCCGAAAAAGACGGCAGCGGACGAACCTGTATTGCCGCTCCGGTGACGGACGGGAATTTCGTTGCAGGCATCATCACCTTGCAGAGCGGAAAAGAGGGGGCATTCAGGGAATCTGATGTGAGGACAGTGGAACTGTTCGCCCATCAGGTGGGGAGAATCCTCAAGAGACAGCGCATTTACTCCCAGATACAAAAGGAACTTTTGATGCTTAAAAAACTTAAGGATGGGGGCGTCCGGCTTATTGCCTCGCTGAAGACGGAGGATATTGCCGGAAGTCTTATTGATGCCGTCTACAGCATCGTTCCCCATGAAAGGGTCTCCATAGCCCTTTGCATACCGAGGGATGACAAATTCGAGGTCATCCGGCAGATCGGATTTACTTTTTCCCATGGGAGTATCTTCGACCCCAAAAATACCCGCATGGGATTGGTCTGCGGGAACAGGGAGCCTGATTACATCTCTGATCTGCGGAACGAACGCAACCCCGTACTGCCTTTCAAGACAGGAGATGAAGGCTCTCTCTTTATGCTCCCCCTTTCGTTCGAAAAGGAACTGCTCGGGGTGCTTGTGTTCTTATCACCCAAGGCAAATGCAGTTCATCCCTATCAGATCGAACTCCTTAAAGTCCTCGGCAATCAGGCGTCGTCATCCCTTGCCAATGCGAAGTTTCATGAGGAAATAGAGAGGATGGCAATAACCGATGGTCTCACCGGGCTTTTCAATCACAGGAATTTTCAGGAGAAGCTGACTGAAGAGTTCATGAGGATGCAGCGGTTCCAGAACCCTCTATCCTTCCTCCTCATTGATATTGATTTCTTCAAGAAGATCAATGACACCTTCGGGCATCCCGCAGGTGATGAGGTCTTACGGGGGGTTGCAGGGATAATAAAGGAAACCATAAGGAATGTGGATATTCCCGCCCGATACGGCGGAGAGGAATTCGCTGCGATACTTCCTGGGACAAACCATGAAGGGGCTCAAAAGATGGCGGAAAGGCTGAGGAAGGCCATTGCGGAGAGGAAGTTCATGATCGACGGAAAGGACTTGCAGGTGACTGTGAGCATCGGCGCTGCAACGTCTCCCCATGATACGGGGAACAGGGAGGAACTTATAGAGAAAGCGGATCAGGCGCTCTACCATGCAAAGAGAAGCGGCAGAGACCGGTGTGTGCTCTGGAAGGAGATAAAATAAATAGCTTCATGGAACCTTTTATTTCATGCGCAACAGAAGAGGAAATCAGAAGGGAGCGGACGAAGGCCCGCGCCTTGAGGCAGACGCAGTGGTGGAAAAGAAAGCGCGCTTCCGGAGAGTGCTATTACTGCAGGAAGAAGGTGAAGCCGAAGGACCTCACCATGGACCACATCGTGCCGATCATCAGGGGCGGAAAATCTACAAAAGGAAATGTCGCCCCGGTATGCAAGGATTGCAACGACAGGAAAAAATATCTTCTCCCCCTTGAATGGGAAGAGTATCTGGAGCGTTTGAAGAAAGAAGAAGAATAGATAATATCAAAACCGTTCTGTTAAAATGCAGAGCAAGGAGGAATGCACAATGAAAGGAAAGAGAAGAAGTGTATCAGGCATCAGAGCGTTGGTAGTCGCAGTATTGACTATTACTGCATTGTTGTTCGTCACTGCCGCAGCGCCGGCGCTTGCATCGGATGAGGCCGATGCGCAGGGTATTGTAGACAAGGCCCGTGTCACCTTTGAGAACTTTATGCGCGACACAAACTACACGTGGCTTCACAATCACCTGAAGGAGGCCAAGGGCATCCTGATCTTTCCCCAGGTGCTCAAGGCAGGTTTTATCTTTGGCGGTTCAGGCGGGACCGGCGTCCTTGTGGCGAGGGATGAGAAAACAGGGGACTGGAGCCAGCCAGCCTTCTATACCCTAGGCGCTGTGAGTTTCGGGCTCCAGATCGGCGGTGAAGCAGCAGAGGTGGTGATGATGGCTATGAGCCAGAAGGCCATTGATTCCCTTTTTTCTTCATCCTTTAAACTTGGCGGAGACACCTCTATTGCTGTTGGTCCCCTTGGCGGCGGCGCAAAGGGGAACATTACCGCTGATTTTATTTCCTTCGCAAAGTCAAAGGGCATATATGCCGGGGTGAACCTGGAGGGCTCGGTGGTGGATGTGAGAGACAGCCTCAACAGGGCCTACTACGGTAAGGACGTCAGGCCGGTGGACATCATTGTGAAGAAGGAGGTCAGCAAGAAGGGAGCTGCTGAACTTCGGGCATCACTGAAGAAGGCGGTCAAATAGGCGACTAACCCGAAAACTGCAATTAACCACAGAGGACACAGAGGAAATATATTGCTAAGAAAATAAGAATTGACCGTTTTTAATGATTTTCTCTGTGAACTCTGTGGTTTTATTGAAATGCATTTTTTGGGTAAAGGTGGTGCGAGAGAGGGGAGTCGAACCCCTACGGAGTTACCCACTGGGTCCTAAGCCCAGCGCGTCTGCCAGTTCCGCCACTCTCGCTAACTTCGATTGTAAAGGAGTTTCCGGCTTTTCTGCAACCCGTTTTCAGGGCGACATGTCCAATTTCTTTCCGAATACCGCTGCCATTACTCCAGGCATCTCCCGGTACCAAGTGCCTGGCAGACCCGGCCATTGGCAGGAAGACGGGCAAGCCGGGGGCAGGGCGATCCTGCTTTTTTTGCAACGCTCCATGATTTGTGCTATGATTTTTTTATGGAGGAAAAGAGGCGCTACCAGCGTTTTGTGGTGGAGGGGATTGAAGGCACCCTCATGTTCGCCACAGAGGTTGATATCATCGATATCAGCATAAACGGTGTTGCGCTGAGGGCCGACAGGAGGCTCGAAATCGGCAGGGAATACACCCTGAAACTTGAATTCAAGGATAAGGGCATATCGTTAAACGGCGTTGTTGTCTGGTCGGTGCTGAGTGAACTGGGCAAAGGACATCATGAGGAGAAGGTTCCGATATACAAGGCAGGGATGAGGTTCAGCAACGTCATATCGGAGAAGATGGCCACACTCCTTGATTTCATAGAGGAGAACAAGCTTGCTCTGGACCACAGACTTACCATCAGGTTTGATGTCAGGTCTCCCGACAGAGCCAGCCCGGCCCCTATAACTATAGGGTCAAAAAGGTGAGCGATAACGGCATGCTCATAGAGACTGACCTGCCCTTCGAAGTTGAGGAACGGTTACCCATGGAGATATTCCTTTATGATGATAAGACCATTCGTTTCATGGGGCGCGTTGCCTTCTGCATGGAAATCACCGATGAAGTCCCGAAGCACTATGATATCGGGATAGAGTTTGTTGAGATATCAGGGGACGATAAGGCCAGATTTAATGAGTTCATCGAGTCCCTGCGTATTACTCAGTCATAACGTCATCAGGGAGTTCGTCTGTATCGTCTTTTGTTTTCGGGAAGTGTCTCGCAATTTATGGTATCATTTATTTTCATGAAGGCCCGGACGGTGATTTTATCGGCATTTTTGGTCATCATTTTTGCTTCGCCCCTTATGGGCGAAGAGGTCTATTCCTACGGAAAGGACCGGACGGTGATCGGGTCCATCCAGAACTACCGGGTGAAAGAAGGCGAGTCTCTGATCGAGATCGCAAGGGATTTTGACCTTGGGTTCAATGAGATAGCAGACGCAAATCCCTCTTTGGACGCCTTTATCCCGGGGACTGACGCCTCTGTCACCATACCTACATTATGGGCGCTGCCGGATGTGGAACCCCAAAACGGGATTGTGATCAACCTTTCGGAGATGAGGCTTTACTATTTCTTCGAGCAGGGGAAGTCAAGGGTGGTGAAAACGCATCCCATCGGGATAGGGGATGAGGGCAATGACACCCCAGTGGGAAGCTTTAAGGTGATCCAGAAGACCGCAAGGCCTGTTTGGCATCCCCCCGAATCCATCAGAAAGGAAAGGCCTGAACTTCCCCGGGCCGTGCCCCCCGGACCCGGGAACCCGCTTGGCACCCATGCGCTGAGGCTCTCGCAAAATACTATTCTTATACATGGAACGAATAGGCCATTTGGCGTGGGGAGAAAGGTGAGCCACGGGTGCATCAGGCTTTATCCGGAAGACATCCCAAAGCTCTACAGCATCGTGCCGAACGGGACAAAGGTGACCATTGTCAGGCAACCCGTGAAAGTAGGGGTCAGGGATAAAAAAGTATATATCGAGATACACAAGGACGAAAATCTGAAGGATTTTAACTACTTCAACGAGACGGCGCGGATATTGACAAGGAAAGGTCTCCTTAAGGATGTGGATATGGAGAAAGTCTACCAGGCAATGGAAGAGAAGAACGGCGTTCCCGCGGATGTTTCCCTTTAAAAGGAAGAGGGGTCTAAAAATCAAAGATTTTCAGACCCCTCTATCGTGTCTTATTTCTTCTGCTTCAGTTCAAAGGCCTTTGCCGCTTTTGCAGCGGCAGCCTCTGCCCTGTCAGCAGCGGCTTCTGCTCTCTTCAGAGCAGACTCTGCCTTATCGCAACAATCCTTTGCTGACTTCATTGCGTCCTGAGCCATAGCCTTTGCATCCATTGCGTCTTTCTTTGCCTGAGCCACATCAGAGGACAATGCTCCCACCTTCTTCTCCAGATCTCCCACCTTGGTTTCAATGGCTGAAACCCTTGCCTCCAGTTTGCTGATCCTGTCCACGAGGGGATCGATCTGCTGCTTCACGTACTCCTTCGTTGCACAGCCTGTTGTGAAGACAAATAAAAGACTGAACGCTAACAATAATAGTATCGCCCGTTTCATTCTTTTCACCTCCTTTCCTTAAATTATTCCTATTGTTACTAAGATGATACACGGAAATATGACAAAATTCAACTTTTTTTGCCTTTGTTTGCCGGTACGGAGAAATAGACATAGAACTATAAGCACTTGAACTACCTGTCATTGCGAGAACCCGAAGGGTTCGTGGCAATCTCATTGCAAAAGGCGAGATTGCTTCGTTTCACTCGCAATGACAACTTTTTATCTCTATTTTTCGGCGGTAGTTTTTTATTGACATTTAACCGGTGGTTCATATAAATTTAATGAGAGATACGTAGCACGGCGCCATAGGGCTTAAAAGGGAATCCCGTGAGGGCGGAATGCCTGATTCGGGAGCGGTCCCGCCGCTGTAAACGGGGACGAAAGCCAAAAAAGACAGGTTGAGGCAAAGGTTAAGATTAAGAAGTTTTTAATCTCAACCTCATCCTAAGCCTTAACCTGCTTTTAAAGCCACTCGGATTTAAAAGCCGGGGAAGGCCGGCAAGTAGGATGATCCGTGAGCCAGAAGACCTGCCTGCTAAAGACAGTGAATAGTCGTTAGTGAACAGTGAATAGCTTTTTGATGTTTTCTATTCACTAAATACTGTTCACTATTCACTGAGAAGTCTTCCCGCGGAGGGAGTGAGGATGAAGTGAAACAGGGTGCAATCCTCAGGGCGTTATTGCCCTGGGGATTTTTTATTTTTGGAGATATTTTCATGAGACCTGAAGAGTTTGACAACAGAAGAGACATGGATTCCCGCCTCGGTGAGTCGCCTGAGGTGAACTGCTTTCGCAAGAATAACAAGCCCTGTCATTCCCTTGAAAAAGGGAATCCAGTTTCTTTTCCTCGGCGTTCTGAAATATCTTGCCATATGTTGAAAAAGTATTTCGCTGAAATTTCCTGCGTTACTGCTCGTTACCTGCTTTTCCTTTTCCTTTTTCTTTTCTCATTTCTCCCTTCAGCTCATGCAGCCGAGACTCCGAAACGGATCATTTCCATGGCACCGAGCCTGACAGAGATGCTCTTTGCCCTGGGACTGGAAGATAATATCATCGGCGTTACGAACTTCTGTGATTTTCCGGAGGATGCGAAGAAAAAACCTAAGATAGGCGGGATGTCCAATCCATCCCTTGAAGCTGTTATCTCATTGAAGCCTGACATCGTTGTCGTAACCACCGACGGCAATCCAAAGGAGGTTGAGGAGAGGCTCAGGTCCCTGAAGATAAAGACCTATGTGTTCAGGGCGCGGCGGCTGGGTGAATTGCCGGGCGGCATTAGGGATTTGGGCGCTGCCATGGGGGTGCGGGAGAGGGCCGACAAACTTGCGAAAGAGATGGAGACGACCCTGAATAAGTTCAAAAGTCAAAAGTCAGTAGTCAATAGTCAAAGAAAGAAAATCCTCTTCATCATCTGGCCTGAGCCATTGATAGTGGCAGGCCCGGGCACGCTCATAGATGACGCCATCAGACTG
>CAMTVV010000223.1:0-4633 GCA_947085305.1 uncultured Nitrospiraceae bacterium | reverse complement strand
ACTGGAGTTCAGACGTGTGCTCTTCCGATCTCCCTTAATCCCCTCCCGTCAAGGGAGGGGAAACTTTTGGAAAGTTCCATGTCTATTTTTGGGAAAAAATGTATTGGTTGACAATGAGCGCGAAAATGGGTATAAAGTAAATAGGGGTGAAGTAGAATAATCAAAAAACTGCCTAACCGGGCAAGAAAGGAGGCTGTTATGGCGTATTTTGTGATTTTGAGCACTCTTACCGACGAAGGACGCAAGACTATCAAGCAAAAGCCCGAGAGGATACTCGAGGTGAACAAAGAGATCGAGAAGATGGGGGTAAAAGTTCTTAAACAGTTTGCAGTTCTCGGACCATATGATTTTGTGAATATCGTCGAGGCAGCAGACACCGCGACAATAATGAAGATGTCAGCGGAAATAGGTTCCAGGGGTTCGGTCCAGCTATTGAGCCTTGCGGCGCTACCTATAGAGGAATTTGTTAAGACGTTAAAATAGCGCATTCATCTGCCTGGATGAAAAGGCTTTGGGTGCATTATCGAACAGGCTCCCGGCAGCCCCGGGATCCCTTAAGAGAACGCGAGCTGCCGGAGAAGTCTGTCCCATTTCCGGATCTCCCTTCATCAGACAGAAGACGGCATATGTGCTGAAAACAGAGTGATGACAATAAAGAAAACACTTTCTCTTCTTGTTGCAATTGCATTCCTCATGCCTGCCCTCCTTGCCCACGGGGATGCTGACGAGAGGAAGCGCCTGCTTATGGTGGAACGTGATCTGAAAGGCAGGGGCATAAAAGATAAAAAGGTCCTGGAGGTGATGGGGAAGATACCGAGGCATCTGTATGTTGATGCTTCTCTCAGGGACAAGGCATATGGAGACTATCCCCTTCCCATCGGTGAAGGCCAGACCATTTCCCAGCCCTATGTGGTCGCTCTGATGACAGAGGCCCTTCGATTAAAACCCGGGGACAGGGCGCTGGAGATAGGCGCCGGTTCAGGCTACCAGGCAGCGGTCCTTGCAGAGCTCGTCAAAGAAGTGTATACCATAGAAATCAGAAAGGGGCTTGCCGAGAGCGCTGAGAAAAGGCTGAAGGAACTTGGCTACAGGAATGTCCGGGTCAAATACGGGGACGGGTATTACGGATGGGAGGATCAGGCGCCCTTTGATGCTATTATCATCACTGCTGCTGCAAACCACATCCCGCCTCCGCTCATAAAGCAGCTTAAGGAGGGAGGAAGGCTGATCATTCCCCTCGGGAGCACGGTCTATTTCCAGACCCTTACGCTCGCAACAAAGAAAAAGGGTGAACTGGAACTGGAGCAGATGACATCCGTGGCCTTTGTCCCTATGGTCGGCGAGGCGCAGAAGAAGAAATAGGAAGCACTTGCAGCCTATGACTTAAGTCAGCAGCCCATCTCCTCCAATCGCCTTATTAAATCTTTTCTTTTCAAGCTACTTCCAATTGAGCAACTTTACGAACACATGGAATAGCACCACTGGATAAGTCTTTAAATAAATCTTTTAAATTTTCTTTCAGTTCATCTAATGTTTCTCCTTGTGTCATATAATCTGGATATTCTTCCAGATACCCTAACCACATATCACCATCCTGCCAGTATACAAATTTTGTAGTTTCCATAGTTATTCTCCTTTATTCAGTATTTTACCTTATTGTTGCAAAAAACATGATCCGTCCAGGTGTAGGCGATAAGCGGAGCGGGGACGAATCCGATAATGTTGTCCCCGGCTTTGTAGAGCATTGGGCGTACAAGTGCGGTGAGCACATTATATAAGAGCGTAAATATGCCTTTAATCTGAGAGCGTGGATTGTCATTGTAGACTTCAGATTACCGTTTACTTCTATATGACCTCCCTTCAAAAGTAAAGAAGTGACCGTTAAGATTGAGACGGTCGAGGATTGCCGAGGCAGTCACCGAGTCGAAGATCTTTCCCCATTGCGAGGGTACCAGGTTGGTGGTGACGATGGTCGTGCCGATTTCGGCGCGCTTGGAGATGATTTGGAAGATGCAGTCTGCCTGCTCCTTGTTAGGGAAGACATAGCCCATTTCATCGAGGCAGAGCACTTTTACCTTGGCGTAGTAATCGATAAGGCCGTATATGCTTCTTGCCTTTGATAGTTTGGCGGTAAGATCGAAGATGCTGATGGAGACCGCCTGATGGCTTTTCATAATCGCATCGACACAGAGAGCGTCGGCTATATGGGTCTTTCCCACGCCGGCAGGGCCGATGATGACGATGTTACAGGGTTTCTTCAGCCACTCCGTGTTAAGCAGCTCCGTAATCTTGTCCCTGGGTATCTTGGGGTTGAAGGTCCAGTCGAAGTCCTCAAGACGCTTCACCCGTTTAATCCCCGACATCTTCAGAAGATGCTCAATCCTTCGGTTTTCCCGGAGCTTATACTCCGCCGTAAGGAATCGCTCGATTATGGCAAGAGCTTCCTTGGGCAGTGTATCCCTGTCCGTAAGGATTCTGAAGTGCTTCCAGAGTTCAGATAAAGTTGTCATAGTCCGATAAGTCCCTCCTTTCATAGCTTATATCCAAGAGTCTACTGTTCTGGGGATAAACAGGATTGTCATTGGCCCTGTGGGGCACGTTGAGGAGCTGCTCAAGGTACTTTACCTTGCAGATACCGTCTTTGTTCGCCTCCCTGATTGCCGAAAGGAGCATTTCCTTTGAGACCTTCCTTAAAAGCCTGAACAGTTCATAGGCGACCACTGTTGTATCTTGTCCGTCCTGTTCGGCAGCGGCAAGGAACTGCCGGATGGAGGGGTCCATGCCGTTCATTAATCGGTATATCCTCTGATATTTGTAGTGCGGCGTGATGGAGATGAGTCTTTCACGGTGCAGTGGATTTTCGATCTTCTGGCTCCTTAGGAAGGACCTCTTATGGGTGGCTATCTTTCTGCCCTTATCGTATATCTCGATGTATTCGGGGTATACTGCGATCTCGCAGGAGGGGCCTGAAGCCGGCAGAGAATACCGGTTGGTTTCAAACTCGACAAATCCTGTCTTTGTGACCTGGGCCATTAATGATCTGCATGGTTTATAGTGAATCTCCGGCAACGCAATGAGTTTCTCTTCCTTAAGCATCTCCCCAGGCAGCCCGCCGGTGCTTCGATGGGGTTTGCTGTTTTTCTGCTGCCGCCAAAGCGAGACCTGTTTGTTAAGGTCTCTGATATCGTTTACGGTTGTTATTCTCAAGAAGTTTTTGATGTCTCTGATGACCCGTTCGACCCTGCCTTTCTCGTTCGCCCTTCCCGGGGTACAGGGTCGAATGCTGAAGCGATAATGTCTGGAGAGGTCCATGAAGTGAGCGTTGAGCTTTAACTCCGGAGCCCTCTTAATCACGACACTGCTCAAATTGTCGTAAGTGCACCGGTGGGGCACTCCGCCGATCTCCTTGAATGCCTCTATGTGACCTTCAAGGAAGAACTCCATTGTGCAGCGGGGATAAAACCGCACAAATACGTATCGGGAGAAACAAAGAATGAAGACAAAGCCGTACATTATTCCAAAGGATGTCTTCCACTGCATCCAATCAACCTGCGCCTCTTCACCGGGAAGAAACTCCAGTTCGTGATAGACGGTGATAGTTTTTGTGCGCCGGTATTTCCTGGTGTGAATGACCACCATCGCATAGCTGCCAGTATATCCGTATGAAAGCAGACGCTCATGGACCTGCTGGGCCTGCAGGTAGGGATGTTCCCGGTACCATTGCTCAATGAGGCGCTCATAGGGAGCAACAATGCTGCGCTTAAGCGGTTTGATAATCTTATGCCGGTTGATGATCCGGCTGATCCTGTCTTTGCCGATATGCAATGCCTTGCAAATCTGCCTTATCGACAGCCTTTCCACTTCACGCAGATGCTTTACCCTGCTTTCGACCGATTCATCCATCCCGTTGTCCTCCGTCATTGATTCTCAGCATGCTCCATTGTCTGCTTCTGCCTCTGCTCTTTCAATCTGAACTTGTATCTCATCACCGTCATAGACTGCTATCTCTTTGTTACATAAGTCTCTTTTGCCTCCTCTGGGCTTATATCTCATTCAGCGCTTGCATGCGAAAAAGGCTTTCCTTGCTACAGTATCAAGGGTTTGCAGCGCTATCTGGGCTTGTATCTCACGCAGGAGCAAGAGGTTTTTCTCAACACTGTCAAGGACTTTTGTAAACATCTCGGCTTGTATCTCAGCGCTTGAAGAAGACTGTGTTGCCTGTTTCCTCTTTTGCCGCCACAAACGCTGATAGTCGGGATGTTTCAGCCGCCATTGCTTCAGTTCGTCATACCTGCCGCGCCAGTAGCCGGGATTGTTTTTGCTGAATGCGCGGTTGTTATCTTTTTTCCTGAGCTTGCGGCATTGCGCTGAACATGCCTTCTGACGATCCCCCACTCTCCGGTCAGGAATAAAAAGCCTGCCGCAGTATCGACATCGTTTCTTCGCCACCATGTACTTCTCTCCTTTTCGCCACGGCGAATCTGCCGAGGCTGAACGATACGTGATGGCTTATATCTAACAAACGATGAACTCCTAATGAAACTGTCTGAGGCATTCTTCGATGAGATGCTTAACGGAAGGAATCTTAACTCTTATCCAGAGAGGACGCGGCTATCATATCCGTACCCGTTTT
>CAMTVV010000222.1:0-1943 GCA_947085305.1 uncultured Nitrospiraceae bacterium | reverse complement strand
TTAACTGAAAGGAGAGAAAAAATGCGCAGAGTCATTTATTTTTTAATTACAAACTTCGCCATTCTGATAGTCTTAAGTGCGGCGATGAGGGTTTTTGGTGTGGAGCCGTATCTTACAGCATACGGACTTAACTATCAGTCGCTGCTCATATTTGCTCTCGTGTTCGGTATGGGCGGCTCATTTATTAGCCTTGCCTTATCCAAATGGACGGCAAAGAGGATTTCCGGCGCGCAGGTCATAAAAGAGCCTGCAAATGAAGTAGAAAGGTGGCTTGTAAGGACCGTGTCCGAACTGGCGGCAAAGTCAAATATAGGGATGCCGGAGGTCGCCATTTTCCCTTCGGAGGACATGAATGCCTTTGCAACCGGTATGAGCAGGAATAAATCCCTGATTGCCGTATCCTCAGGACTTCTCAGGAGGATGGACAAGGAAAAGGTGAAGGCCGTCCTTGCCCATGAGGTGGCTCATGCTGCCAACGGCGATATGATTACACTGGCGCTGATTCAGGGTGTGGTGAACACCTTTGTGCTTTTTCTGTCCCGTGTAATAGGACATACCGTTGACAGGGTTGTATTTAAGAATGAAAGGGGGCACGGCCCTGCCTTCTGGATTACAACGATTATTGCCGAAATAGTCCTTGCCGTTTTAGCCTCGATAATCGTCTTTTACTTCTCAAGAAAGCGTGAATACAGGGCTGACACCGGCGCTGCAACTTTAGTCGGCAAAAAACCGATGATAGGAGCCCTTGAAGCCTTGAAGTCATCCGTACATCAGCCGCATCTGCCTGACAAACTTGCCGCCTTTGGGATATCCGGTGCTAAACGAAGCGGGATCAAAGCGTTATTTGCAACACATCCTGACCTGGATGACAGAATTGCGGCGCTTGAGATGTCTGTTTATCCTGATTATAAATAGTATCTGTTTATAAACTAATGATCCCCCTCACCCTTGCCCTCTCCCTCCAGGAGAGAGGGACTAAAAATAAGCCCCTCCCTTGAGGGGAGGGGTTGGGGAGGGTGAGAAAATCGAGAGTTTAAAAACAGAGGCTCTTGCAAAAGTATCAACCACAGAGTTCACTGTATTCAGTAGACAGTAGACAGTAGGTAGCATGTAGCATGTAGGAATTTTTTCCTGTCTACTGTTTATTACATGCTACCTACTGTTTATCCTGTGGTTTAAGTAGTTTTACAAAAGGCTCAGTATCCATCATGTAATAAATGATATCCGTTCCATCTTTTGCCCTCTGCCCAGTCCCATGCTTATCCAGAACAATAAAGCTGCTGCAATCAGGACTATCGATGCCCCTGCAAATGCCTTTTCAAAGCCAAAATATGCAGCCACAATACCTGAGATCAGCGGTCCTGTTGTGTGTCCAATATCCATAATAGAGCCCAGTATTCCCATAGCTGAGCCCCTGTTTTCGCTTTTGCTCAAATCAGCAATAAAGGCGGATGTGGCCGATGTCACAATGGACAGGCTTAATCCTAATAATACACTCAGGGCAAGAAGCGGCAGAAAAGATCTGAAAAATGGAAAGCCTCCAATACAGACCGCGCCGAGTAAGGCGCCGCCGAATATCTGCTGCTGTCTTCCGTGTTTGTCGGAAAACCTTCCCATTATAGGCTTTGTAAGCGCCAGTGTGAGTACCTGTGCAGAGAGGAATACGCCGACCTCATAGGCGCTGATGCCTGATTTTATCGCGTAGAGCGGGAGAAATGTCTCGAATGTCCCATATGCAAAAAGAATTGCTGCCTCGACTCCTGCAGTGATGAGGATAAGTCTGTTTGATAGTACTGATCTAAAAGATGCGAATGTCTCTTCCCAGTCTCGTTTTTTGTTTTGCTCCGAAAATACTCTTTCACCCTCCCCCTCGCCCCCTCCCCACAAGGGAGGGGGATTATTTAGTTCCCTCTCCCCTTGTGGGACGGGGTCCCCGAAAAGTC
>CAMTVV010000221.1:0-15437 GCA_947085305.1 uncultured Nitrospiraceae bacterium | reverse complement strand
AGAGAGCTTGGTGGTGAATTACGGTTATCATCTCTTGTCAAAAAGATAAGAGTTAAAGATAATAAAGTTATAGGTATAGTTGTAGAAAATGGTGGCTTTATACCGTCAAGGTATGTAATTTCAAACTGCGATGCGAGACAAACATTTTTAAAACTCTTAGGCAAAGAAAAGATTGGGAAAAAATTTTATGAAAAAATAAAAAAAATGGTACCTTCAATATCGAATTTTATCTTATATTTGGGTATAGACGGACATTTTAATTCTTTACCAAACCCCGGTACTACTTTTTCTTTTTTCAAACATTATGACTTAGAGAAAACATATCAAGCTGCGCATAAAGGCGATTTTGAGGGCTATGGCGGATATATGTTACGCGTCTCTCATGATAAAACAATTATCATAGCTATCATACCCACACCTTATAAAAATAAACAATATTGGAAAAATAATAAATATAAATTATTGGAATCCCTCATTGGTAGAATAGAAAAATATACAATTGCAGATTTATCAAAGCATGTAATATATAAAGATGCTGCGACACCTCACACATTGCATAGATATACATTAAATTATAAAGGAGCGTCTTTTGGATGGGCCTGGATTCCTTCCCAGCTTGCAATATCTGATTTCAGAAAACCATCTTTTATACAGAATCTTTACTTGGTAGGTCATTGGACAACTTTGGGGATTGGAGTTTCGGGGACAGCCTATGTTGGTTCCGATACGGCTAAAATAATCTTGAGAAAAGAAAAAATATGAGATAAACTTATTAACATGGATAAAGAAAACTATATACGCCAAGAAATAATAGAAGCAACTAAATCATTTAGTGCATTACTTTTACTTTTAGGCGCTGTTGCAATTTTATTATTAAGTATATTAGATTTTTTTGTTACTCCTGAGAATTTTAAAACTTTCTTTATTTATAGAGTAATAGCTGCTTTTCTATATATATCATTATATTTACTTTTCAAAAGAGTAAATAGATTTCCACTAATCTTTCTTATTTCGGGTACGTTAATAGTTTCGATAATGGTTGAGTTAATGATCCTGTCTCTTGGTGGGCATCAATCCACTTACTATGCAGGAATGATTATAATTTTTGTTTTTCTGTTTGGGCTTCTTCCCATTTCTCTTAAAACGTCTTTACTTCTTGCCTCAATGATATATGGAACTTATTTGCTGCCTATTTTAATCTTGGACAAGATTACAAACCCACGCATCTTTATTAATAATAACATATTTTTATTAGCTACTCTTACCAGTGCTCTTGTATGGAGACACATAAACTATAAAATTCATATCAAGAAACTCTCCCTCGAATACGACCTTTCTCAGGACAAGGAGAAACTCGAACAATATTCCACCCAGCTTGAGCAGTTAGTCGAAGAGAGAACCAGGGAACTGAACAAGTCCGAGTTGATGCTGAGGTCCCTCTTCGAAAATGCCAATGACGGCATCATGATTATGGACGGGGACGGTAAAATACTAAAAGTAAATCAGAAGGCGTGCGACATTCATGGGTTCAACGCGGATACGCTGATAGGGACAAATATCAAACTCCTTGAAACACAGGAAAACCTGCAAGCATACATGGACCGGATGGAACGTATCCTGAACGGCGAGTCGCTGCTCTTCGAAACCCTGCACTACCGGAGGGACGGGACAAAAGTGTCTCTCGAGATCAGCTCCAAGGCGATAGAGGTCGAAGGCACCACCTATATCCAGTCATTCCACAGGGACATCACCGAAAAAAAGAGGCTCCAGGAACAACTTTTCCAGTCACAAAAAATGGAATCCATCGGGGTCCTTGTGGGGGGCATAGCCCACGACTTCAACAACATACTCTCCGCCATCCTTGGTCATGCAGATATGCTTCATGAATTCAGCAATCTGGACGATGCAGGGAAAGAGAAGGTCAGGATCATCCAGAATTCAGCACGCAAGGCCGGCCAGATGATTTCGAGGCTCCTCAGCTTTGCCCGGAAGGCAAGCTTCGAAACCGTGCCCCTCAATCTCAACGACGTTCTAAAGGACACCGTAGACCTTCTGGAGCGCATGATGACGAAAAAGAATGTTGAGATAAAGATGGAGTTTGACCATGCCCTGCCGTCCATTGAGGGTGATGCGAACCAGTTGGAGCAAGTCGTCATGAATATCATCGTGAATGCAGGGGATGTCATGCCCAAAGGCGGTGTCATCACCATTGCGACCTCTGCGGTGGACCTTGAAAGAGATGCGGCCTCGGTTCATCCCCTCCTGGCGCCCGGAAAATATGTAGTACTGAAAATCTCCGACACTGGTCCGGGCATCCCTGAAGAGATACGGGACAAGATATTCGACCCCTTCTTTACGACAAAAGAGCCGGGAAAGGGCACCGGCCTCGGGCTCGCCATGGTCTACGGCATCGTGAAGGAGCATCATGGGGTGATAAATGTAAGAACCGAGACAGGCAGGGGCGCCGCCTTTGATATCTATCTGCCGGCGTCCGGCAAACTCATACACCGTGCGGAACGTCCTTTGGTCTCTTCCATGACGGGGCGGGAAAAGGTACTCGTCGTGGATGACGAGGAAGACATCGTGAGCTTCATAAAGGATGTCCTGGAATCACAGGGGTATAAGGTGTTGGCCACAACAAATCCGGTGTATGCGATTGATATCTTCAAGGAAATAAAGGATACCATCGACCTGGTCATAACGGATATCATTATGCCCCTGGTGAATGGGAGGGAACTGATCAGGCATTTTAAATTGATCAAGCCTTCCGTCAGGATATTGGCAATCTCGGGTTACGAAGCTGGAACCATCGATAAGAAAGACAGGGACATTAATGCATTTATCAGAAAGCCCTTCCAGGGCATTTACCTCATCGCGGTAGTGAGAAGGGTGCTCGATACTGCAGATATCTCCTCGCCCTCAAGGCACATGCCTCTGTGACGGGAAATGAATGTCATTGCGAGTGTAACGAAGCAATCTAAATTCGGGACCCGTTACGCGTAACGCGTTACGAGTTACGACCTAACAGCCTGCTGAAAAATCGTTAATGAACTGAAAGAAAAACCCCTTCAAATCTCTTGCAACACGTTCAGAGAAAAGAGCATCCTCAGGCCAAAAGTATGTCCTGTTCTTCGGACTCCCCATCCTCAAAGAGCGGAAACCACTCACTCTTTGTCAATACAAAAATAGTCTCCTTTTGGCAGGCCATGCATTTTCTTATCTCTACAGCCGTGATGCCGAGGGCCTTTGCTTCCGCAGTAGGACTGGGATGGTAGATAGATTCATACTCATGTCTGTGTTTCATTTCTCTCCTCCTTTATTCATCTCTTCCCGCATCTTCCTTAAAAGCTCATTCGGTAGGACAGGTTTTTAAATAAATTCAAGGCCCTCCTCTTCAAGCCTTCTTAAAAAACTATCTCACATGTCACAGTGGTTGTCAAGATGATACAAATCCAGAATATATAGCCATGAAAAAGGAAATTCTGAAGAGGATATATTTCCATGATGCCGATAACCGCAAAGGGCTGCCCGCAAAGCCGGTGTTAAGAACCTCAGGATCATAATCTGCGGTGGTCTTGCGGCAATTGCCTATGGTCTGAAAAAAAGGTCTACTATATCTTTTCAGCGGCGATAATATCTCTTATGAGACCTTCAAAAAAGCTTTTGACATCATTTTCGGAAAGAGCAACCCTTAAGGGAAGTTTATCTATCCCGGCAGGTATCTGTATAAGCCTGCTCTTTAATACATGGCGTATGCCTTTGATATCACATTTTTTTTCAGCAAGTTCTATTAGGTCCCTAAGAGATAAATCACTGCCTTTCAAGGCGCAATAGACATCTACATAGTCCTTTGCATCAAACCTGTCTGCAATAGCGCAGAGCTTATTGACTGTCAGGTCTAGAAAGCCGTCAATCATCAAATGGTCAATCGAAACATGAT
This sequence comes from uncultured Nitrospiraceae bacterium, assembly GCA_947085305.1. GTDB lineage: Bacteria > Nitrospirota > Thermodesulfovibrionia > Thermodesulfovibrionales > UBA9159 > JAMCQB01. The sequence continues at coordinate 11,497 of CAMTVV010000221.1, read as the reverse complement.
CTTCAATATTTATTAAACTGCTATTAGCGAATTCCACTTTCAGGAAGCTCCCATCATTTTTTTTCAGGCTGAATATGTTCCTGTCAAAAAGTTTTGAGAATGATATTTCTTTGATGCCGCCGACTGACTTCAAAAATCTTTCAAGAACATTCAGAGGGACATTTTCTTCTGAAAAAAAGTCGAGGTCTTCTGATAGTCTGTGCTCCAGATAGAAAGCGCTTAATGCTGTGCCGCCTGTAAGCCGGAAAACCTCTCCTAATTCAGATTTTACAAATTCAGACAGGAAGACTTTTTGCGATGAGGTAAGAATTTTGTTATTATTAATGCCTCTAACCGGTTCTTTCAATCCAAACCTCGTAATAGAGTTCAATCAGCCTGTATTTGCCTTTTTCTAATTTTAGTTTATCTCTGTGTTCAAAAAGCAGTTTGACTGTTTTTCCATCAGCGCCAAAGGCAGGAAAAAAATCCGCTATCCTCTGAAGCCTCCACATAAAATCATCAGGCGCCTCTTTATAATCCCACAGCAGCTCCCGCGGGACGTTTATGTCCTTAATAGCATGCATGGCAAATTATATCATAATAATAGCCATTTGAAAATTCAAAGACCGTTGCAAGTTTGGGTGTGCGACAAATTTATGGGTAACATGCGTAAATTTATTGTTTGGGGTTAGAGCGAAACCTCTCTCCTGAAGCCTACCACCTGATTAAGGCGGACGCCCAGGTGAGACCGCCACCGAAGGCATCAAGGAAGAAATAATCACCGTCGCTAATCCCAAGGAAAGACCCTGACTTTTCTGCACCTGAAGCCTATCGGCGTGAAATCATCCTTTTCTTTTTCTTCAATGTTTTTCAATCCGAGGCCCAGGAGAATTTTTCTTTTTTCCTCATCTCTTTTTGTGCGCTTCCGGTATCTGCCCAGGCCGAGTTTTTCCCTGAGCAGGAGCATTTCTACCGGTGACGACTCTTCATACTTCCTGACTCTCGCCTTCATTTTTCAGCCTTCCTTCTTAATTCGGCAAGTTCGGACAATGTATTGTTTTCAGGCATGGCCGCTTTTTTCTCAAGATATGGCCAATTCATTTCCTTCAAATACCTGGCGAGAAGAAGTTCCGCCATTTCGCAGTCTATCTCGGATTTCCAATATTTGCAGGCATTAAGCCTGTCTATCACAAGGTCTTCAATCCCGATAATCCTGCACCTCAGATCCTCGCCGAGTTCAACAATCTCTGCAGGTGACTCCTCGCCAACAAGAACCCCTGCGGGAACCTCAATGGCAATTTTAAGCCCTTCGTTAATCCAGTATCTGCCCTCTCTGTCAAAACCTATTTCGCTTAAAACTTCATCCAGCGCTTCCCTGTCAGAATATGCCAGGTCTATATCAGAAGTAAAATATACTTCTCTTGAATAATAGGATAAGGCGCAGCCGCCAATCACTGTCGGGATATCTTTACCACGCTGCTCAAGCGCCTTAGTAATGAGCCCGACAATAAGGAGCTGACGCTTCAAAGGCGAAGCCGTACTCTTAATAATTTCAAGTATCTTCCCTGTATCCATGCTGTTAAATAATAACAACAATCCCCTGACATTACAAGGAGGATTCCCCTATGAATATCCGTGTTGCATTCAAAAACGAAAAAAGGGGACAGGCTGATTTACTCAGCTTACCACCTGATCAGCGCTGACGCCCAGGTGAGGCCGCCGCCGAAGGCTTCCAGGAGTATGTAATCACCATTCCTGATCTTCCCTCCCCTCACCGCCTCGTCAAGGGCAATGGGGATGGAAGCAGCCGAGGTATTCCCGTATCTGTCGAGATTGATCATCACTTTTTCCATGGGAAGTCCGAGCCTCTTGGCCGTGGCCTGTATTATTCTCAGGTTGGCCTGATGGGGTATTAAGAGAGCGATATCCGAGGCCTTCAGTCTGTTCTCCTTCAGGCTCTCCAGCACAAGGCTCTCCAAAGCCCTGACCGCGACCTTAAAGGTCTCGTTTCCCTTCATCTTGATGAAATGAAGCCTTTTCTTCACGGTTTCCGTGGAAGCTGGATTCCTTGATCCGCCCCCTTGTATGTGAAGCAGGTTCCACAAGCTCCCGTCAGAATGAATTTTTGTCGAGACGATGCCACGATCTTCCTCCGTTGCTTCAAGCGCTACAGCGCCTGCTCCGTCCCCGAATAGAACACAGGTAGTCCTGTCTTCCCAGTCAGTGAACTTTGTGAGCGCCTCGGCCCCTACTACAAGGATCCTCCGGTACGTCCCGCTCTGTATATAGGCATTGGCGACAGAAAGACCGTAAATAAAACCTGAGCACGCAGCATTGACGTCAAATGCAGCCGACTTTTTCGCATCCAGTTTATCCTGAAGTATGCAGGCAGTTGCAGGAAACGGCATATCCCCCGAGACCGAGGCAACAATAATGAGCTCTATATCCTTCGCCTTCAGGCCCGCGCTTTTCAGCGCCGCTTTTGACGCTTCATGCGCGAGATCGGATGCCGCCTGTTTTTTGCCGGCAATCCTTCGCTCCTTTATCCCTGTCCTCTCCATGATCCAGTCATCTGACGTGTCCACCATCTTTTCCAGATCGAGATTGGTAAGGATATTCTCCGGCAGGTATGAGCCTGTCCCGGTGATCCTAGCCCTGAGCACTCTTGCCTCCGCTCTTTATCTCCTCGGTGATAATCTCATATACTTTCTTTCTGGAGAATTCAGCGGCAACCTTGACGGCATTCCTGATGGCTTTAGCCGAAGACCTCCCGTGACTTATGATGCACGTGCCGTTTATCCCAAGCAGCGGCGCGCCGCCGTACTCAGCGTAATCCGTCTTCTTCCTGAAATTCCTGAGCGCGGGCTTCATCAGGAGGTAGCCGATGCGTCCGGTGGCAACGTCCGCTATCTCCCGCTTCAGCATCTTCAGAATCACCTCTGCAAGGCCCTCGCTGGTCTTGAGCACGATATTCCCGATAAAACCGTCGCAGACGACCACGTCCGCGTGTCCCATAAAGATGTCCTTCCCTTCAATGTTCCCGATAAACCGTATCCCGGCATCCCTGAGAAGCTTGAACACCTCTTTCGTAAGCAGATTGCCCTTGGTATCCTCTTCACCGATGCTCAGGAGCGCGATCTTCGGTTCAGGGTTATTGAACATTGTCTTGCAGTATGCATTCCCCATCAGCGCAAACTGAAGGAGGTTCTCAGAATCACAATCCACATTAGCCCCTGCGTCTATCAGCACAAAGGGACCTTTGAGCGTAGGCATCATGGTAGCGATGGCAGGTCTGTGGACACCCTCAGAAGCGCCGAGCATCAACCGGGCCATGGCCATGGCAACTCCGGAATGGCCTGCGCTCACCACGCCGTCGGCCTCGCGGTTTTTTACCAGCTCAATTGCCCTCTTGATGGAAGAATCCTTCTTCTTTCTTATGGCGGCCACGGCAGGTTCATCCATCTCCACAATCTGGGATGCATGCCGGATCTGAAGTCTTGTCGGCGGGTATCTCTTGCCGGAAAGCTCCCTCTTTATCAAGGGTTCATCGCCCACAAGGACGATTTCGATATCTTCACTCTCATTAACTGTCTCGACTGCGCCCCCGACAGTAACCGCAGGGGCATAGTCGCCCCCCATTGCATCAAGGGCAATCCTCATTCCTTCTCGACTATTTCAAGAACCTTGCGTCCGTCATAAGAGCCGCAGCTCAAGCAGACCCTGTGGGCCTCCTTCTTCTCTTTGCACTCAGGGCATACACTGAGACTCGGCATCTGTCCTTTCCAGTTGGCCCTTCTCTTGTCTCTCCTTGTCCTCGTATGTCTGTGCGTCGGGTTTGCCACGTCTTACTCCTTTCCGTCTAAAAGTTTTTTTAATACTTCAAGCCTTGGATCCGGTTCCCTATGCTCACACATGCATGTGTTTACATTCAAATCCGTCCCGCATTTCGGGCATATGCCCTTGCATGCTTCGCTGCAGAGAGGTTTCATGGGCGCATTCAGGAGAATCTGCTCCATGACGAGCTCGTGGACATCCAGCTCGCCACCCTCATAAAATCCCGTGTCAAGCTCGTCGCCCTTGATCTCATGCTTTTCCTCGCTCTTAAGCTCCTCCGCTGGATGGTACACTACATTGACAGCCACATCCACGTCCTTTGGAAAATTCTTAAGGCACCTGCTGCACTGAAGTTCAAAACAGGTCTTCACCTCCCCTTTCGCAACCACCTCGACGCCGAATTTATCAATCCGTAGGGTTACCCTGGCGGGAGAGAGAAGGGATAAAGCCTCGGTCCTGAAGAACTCTTCAAATTCAAGGTCAAGCCCCTCATCACTGATGTCGGATAACAGTATCTTCATTTTAAAAGACCATAATAAGCTGAATATTATAACAGAATCCCTCGATGGCTTGTCAAACTCTCCATGGGCCTGGGGGCCTAATCAAAGCTCAAATATTTTTCGGCGCTTAGGCAGAAAACAGCGCATGCCGGAAAAGCATTCAGGCTATTGCAATAACAGTCAATAAGGATTCTTAATAAATTTATAAATTTTTCTTGACATGCCCTATATGTTCTGATACCATTTGCCGTATGGGAGAAGAGAGGGTTTTTTATTGGTAAATGCATATCCTTCGGGCGCGATAACAAATCCTCTCTTAAGAAAAACCGAATCTTAATTAATGGAGGTGAGTCACCCATGAGTGAGATCAAGGATGACGCAGACAGTATCTGGACCGATCTGGCGAAAAAGGGGGTATCCAGGAGGGACTTCATCAAGTTCTGCTCAACAATGGCGGCAACACTGGCGCTTCCCTCAAGCTTTGTTCCCAGGATCGTTGAGGCCCTCGAAAAGAAGCAGAAACCCTATGCAGTCTGGCTTGAGTTTCAGGATTGCGCCGGAGATTCAGAATCCATGCTTCGGGCAACAGCACCGACCATTGCAGAAGTTGTTCTGGATGTCATCTCCCTTGAGTACCACGAGACCATCATGGCGGGCTCCGGAAGACAGGCGGAAAAAGCCCTTCACGATGTGGTTAAAAATCAGAAGGGTAAGTACATTGCAATTGTTGAAGGTTCCATCCCTCTGAAAGATGGCGGCATATATTGCACCATCGGCGGCAGAACCGCCCTGGACATGGCAAAAGAGGTCTGCGGGAACGCCGCTATGACCCTGGCTGTGGGCTCCTGCGCAAGCTGGGGAGGAATCTCCAGCGCAAAGCCGAATCCCACCGGCGCTGTTGGGGTGGGGAAGGCTGTTCCGGGAATCACATATGTAAATCTCCCCGGTTGCCCCATGAATGTTGAGAACGTAACCGCTACTATAGTTCATTACCTCACCTTCGGATCATTGCCCGCACTCGACAGCGAACAGCGTCCTCTTTTCGCCCATGGCAAAATCATTCACAACAATTGCGAGAGAAGGCCGCACTTTGACGCAGGTCAGTTTGTGAGGAAATGGGGTGACGAAGGCCACAGAAAAGGCTGGTGCCTCTATGAGATGGGCTGCAAAGGGCCTGAAGCTCACTTCAATTGTCCGACCATCCGGTGGAACGGAGGAACAAGCTGGCCTGTACAGGCAGGACATCCCTGCTTCGCCTGCGCGAGTACCGATAACTGGGACCAGTTCGGCTCTATTTACAGCAGGCTCCAGAATGTGCCGGGAGCCGGATACCAGACCACTGCCGACAAGATCGGCGTTACCGTTGCCGCAGTTGCAGCAGCCGGTGTGGCTGCCCATGCAGTGATACGGGCAACAAAAGGTAAATCTGAAAAAGAAGAGAAAGAATAAATACGTTAGAAGGAGGTTAGAGCATGGCTAAGATTGCGATTGATCCGATCACGAGGATTGAGGGACACCTGAGAATCGAGGCCCAGGTGGATGGCGGCAAGGTCACTGATGCCTGGTCATCAGGCACCATGTGGAGAGGCATCGAGCTCATCCTGAAAGGGAGGGACCCGAGGGACTGCTGGGCGCTCACCTCCCGAATATGAGGGGTCTGAACAACGGTCCACGCACAGTGCTCCGTGAGAGCCGTGGAAAATGCCTTAGGGATAACGATAACCGATAACGCAAGGATCATCAGGAACATCATTAATGGCATCCAGTATGTTCAGGATCATGTAATACACTTCTATCACCTCCATGCCCTGGACTGGGTTGATGTGGTCAGCGCACTGAAGGCTGACCCTGCGAAAACAGCGTCTCTTGCCCAGTCCATTTCCGACTGGCCGAACTCTTCACCGACCTATTTCAAGGCAGTACACAACAAGGTAAAAACCCTTGTGGAGAGCGGCCAGCTCGGCATCTTTGCCAGCGGGTACTGGGGACATCCGGCATACAAGCTTCCGCCTGAGGCGAATCTTATGGCGGTCGCCCACTATCTGGAGGCCCTGGACTGGCAGCGGGACGTCATAAGGATGCAGGCGCTTCTCGGCGCGAAGAACCCCCACCCTCAGACCTGGCTAGTGGGAGGCATGGCCATCCCCATTGACCCTAACAGCCAGAATGCCCTCAACGCAGGCAGCATCGCCTTCCTGAAAGACCTGGCAAAGAAGGCCCTTGCCTTTGTAGAGAAGGTCTATATCCCCGATCTTCTTGCAGTCGCTTCCTTCTATAAGGAATGGGCTGGCATCGGAGCAGGAGTGGGGAATTACCTCTCCTACGGTGAGTTCCAGAACGACAATGTGAGCAACACCACTAATGTCTGGCTTCCCGGAGGGTACATCAGGAACAAGAACCTGAGCAAGGTCGAACCCGTTGACCATAAGCAGGTTACTGAAGATGTTGCCCATGCCTGGTACAAATATACTGACGGCGATGACAAGGCAAAGCATCCATATGATGGTGAGACCACCCCCAACTATACCGGCCCGAAACCGCCCTATGAATTCCTTGATACCAACAAGAAGTACAGCTGGGTCAAAGGCATTCGGTACAATGGACTTTCCTCAGAGGTAGGTCCCCTTTCGAGAATGCTCATTGCGTATGCGTCAGGACATAAACGCGTCAAGGAAGTTGTCGGGCTTGTGCTCAGCAAATTAGGCGTCGGCCCGGCAGCCCTATTCTCTACCCTTGGCCGCACCGCTGCAAGAGGCATCGAGACCCTCGTGACTGCCGAGATGTTACCCGTCTGGATAGACGACCTTGCGGCAAAGATCAAGGCCGGAGATATCCGCATTCATAACAACGAGAAGTGGGACCCTTCCACATGGCCGAAAGAGGCAAAGGGTTTCGGCCTCCATGAGGCGCCCCGCGGCGCCCTGGGTCACTGGGTAGTGATCAAGGACGGCAAGGTCGCTAACTACCAGTGCGTGGTTCCCGGCGGCTGGAATTCTTCCCCCAGAGATGCGAAGGGTCAGAGGGGACCATACGAAGCTGCGCTCGTGGATACGCCCATTAAAGATCCAAACAAGCCACTGGAAGTGCTGAGGACCATCCATTCCTTTGACCCCTGCATGGCCTGTGCGATCCATATGGTGGATTCGAACCGGGACCCGATCATAAAAGTCAGGGTGGTATAGGAGGATCTATGGAAAAGAGGGTTTATGTTTGGGAGCTTCCTGTCAGGCTGACCCACTGGGTGACCGTCCTGAGCATACTGGCGCTCTCGATTACCGGCTTCTACATCGGGGCGCCCTTTCTCTATGCCGACAGGGAAAACCAGCTCATCATGGCGCAGATGCGGCTCATCCACTTTGTTTCTGCCTATATCTTAACCGTGAGTGTGCTGATACGGATATACTGGCTGTTCGTGGGTAACCGATACTCAAGGCTGAACCAGTTCATCTTTGCGAACCGAGAACGATGGAAAGACACTCTTGATACTGCCCGGTTCTATGCCTTTCTCAGAAAGGACATCCCCCACGATGCCGGACATACCGGCATGGCCGGTCTCACCTACTTCATTATGTTCATCGTACTCCTTTTTGAGATTTTCACAGGCTTCGCGCTCTATTCCAAAAGCCACCCGCCCGGGGTAATATGGACACTCATGGGCGGCTGGATGTTCTCCATAATGGGAACCGGGACTGTGAGGCTCATTCACCATCTCCTCATGTGGGTGATCGCCATTTTCACCATCGTGCATGTCTATATCTCCTTGCATAACGACATCTGGGGGAAAAACGGAATTATGCGTTCCATTTTCACCGGTTACAAGTCCATAAAGGAATAAAGGGATATTGACTACTACTGTCTTAGGTCTGGGCAATATCCTGTTGAGGGACGAGGGAGTCGGGGTCCATGCAGTAAACGCCATCAAGGGGCGCTATGCCTTTCCACCCGAGGTGGAGGTTATTGATGGCGGGACATTGGGTCTCGACCTCCTTCCCCTTATCGAAAACAGGGACAGGCTCCTCTTTGTTGATGCCGTGGACTTCGGGAAGGAACCCGGCCACATCGGAGTGATTGATGATGACGCCATACCATCAACCCTCCTCGCAAAGATGTCGGTTCACCATATCGGGCTCTCCGACGTGCTCTTCGCAGCAAAACTGCTGGATATAAAGCCGTCAAAGCTTCGCCTCATCGGCATACAGCCACAGTCTCTTGACGTTGGCCTTGATATGACCGAGTGCATTAGTGGTAAAATGGAAGTGATTATCGGCATGATCCTCGAGACCTTAAAGGAGTGGAATGTAGAATGTGCCTTGCTGTCCCCTCAGAAATTGTCGGCATAAATGACCTCATGGCCACCATTGATGTGAGCGGCGCACGACGGGATATCAGCCTCATGCTTCTCCCGGAGGAAGCGCAGGTTGGAGATTTTGTGATTGTGCATGCAGGCTTTGCCATCCAGAAAATAGACAGAGAGGCCGGCCAGGAGGCGCTCAGGCTGATAAAAGAGCTGGTGGAATCAGAAGAGTTCAAGGCAGAATACATGGAGTGAAACGGTATATCTTCGCCATATCAGGCGCCAGCGGCTCTGTCTTCGGCCTCAGGGTCCTCGAAGCCATTCTCAAGAGCTCCGAAGTCCAGCTCATCATCTCCTCCCAGTCTTTCCCGATCATCAGGCATGAAACAGGCATAGACTGGTCAGGGACGACCGATGCTGCGGTTCAGGAAAAGATACGGGCATACTTCAAATCCCGCAGGATTCACTATCACAATGAAAACAATCTCGCAGCGCCCCTTTCGAGCGGCTCCTTCATAACAGACGGCATGCTTGTCGCGCCCTGTTCCATGAAAACACTTTCAGGCATCGCTCACGGCTACGCAAACAACCTCACTGAACGGGCAGCGGACGTCACGATCAAAGAGGGACGGCCTTTGCTTCTCTCCCCGCGGGAAATGCCTTTCAGCGCTATCCACCTCGAAAACATGCTGAAGCTGGCGAGGCTTGGAGTGAAGATCGCTCCTCCGGTGCCGGCGTTCTACCAGAAACCGGAAAAGCTCGACGACATCGTTGATTTCGTTGCAGGGAAGATACTCGATTCCTTCGGTATCTCCCATAATCTTTTCAAGAGATGGGGAGGACAAGAGACTACCTGAAAAGCCCATTCAACAAATTGTCCACAGTCCTGGGGTCACGACATTCTACAAGTTCCCATTTGCCATAGCCGCCATGATAATTGACCGCCTTGAGGTCTGATTCCTCAGTAGCAGCGCCTCTTGCCCTTGAGCCGAAGACCCGCAGTTCAAGAACCTTCACCTTTTGCGATACAAGAAGTTTAAATTTCTCTACTACTCTAAGGTCTTTTTCCTGCATTAATTACCTTCTTCCTTTTATCCTCAAAATTCCTTGTCTATATCTTACCAACCTGCGTGTCGGCAGGCAAGTATCCGAGCAGGGATTTCAGGATTGGGTCGTTAACTGTAAGGGACATGTGTCAATCTCAAATCCTTCCTCTCCCCACATCTCTGCAATTATCCGCTCAATGAGTTTTTCTGATTCTTGCCGTAAGAGCCGACTTCATTTCACCTCGTAAGCCTTTGCCAAATACTCAAAACTCATATTCACCTGCACGGCATTATGCGGAATCAATACATACTTCCATTGCTTGCCGTTGTTTTGGGTTGTAAAATCGGTCGCATATTTGCAATATTGAAATGCAGCCTGTGATTTTTCCTGAACATCTGCATCTTCTATAGCCCCTTCTTTTTTCGTCTCAACCATATAAATATCCCCTTGGGTTTCAACTACAAAGTCTGGATGATATTGTCTGGAGTTATGCTTCCAATAGATATGAAACTGCCGCTGGGCCGGTCTCAGCCATTTCAGAACTGCCTTATCATTTTCAAGAATTATGGCAAAATCCTTTTCGGTCTTGGAATCAAATTTGTACAGGTTATGACAGGCTTTCCTGAAACCGCTGAACACCTTGCCCTGAATGGCGTTTGTCGGGGTTATGGTATCGGTGAAATGGTGAATGCAGTCTTTTGTGTATTTTGAAAAGTCATGCTCCTCAATCTTCGTAAACGGCTTTACAACCGGCTTTTCAAAACCCGGCGCTTCACAGTAAAAACGCTCCATTAGTTGGGAATAAATAAACTGCCCGATTTCTTTCTTGTGATATTGAACAACATTTATAACACCGTCAGCGTCAAGATACGACTGAAACTTCTTAACTGCCTGCCACACAAGTTTGAATAACAAATCCGCCTGCTCATCGTAATCTATTTCTAGGCTGGCTTAATTCCTGAAACTTGTCATGGGCAACTATGGTCAGTTTGTCCGCTTCCTCACCGCTCTGATTTGAATGGATTTCCATGACCTTGTCGGCATAACGCCCATCGAAAAATGCGCTGGAAGCAATCAATTCCCTTAGCTTGCTGGCATGGTCTGTATCTTTTGCAACAACCAACACAAAGGGCTTAACAAGAGGCATCCTGCTATCCCTTGCGAAAATATCCAATGCCACCTTTGTATCTTCATGTATGCGGATGCCGTCTTCAAGTTTTATCCTGTCTAAATCCTCAATCGTATACTGCGAAGGATTAAAATCCTTACGGGTGGCAACTGCCGGTTCTTTTACAAAACCATCCTGTATTGCTTTGGATAGAGAATATTCATATACAACATTCTTAAATTTTATCGCCCCTCCGCTTCGTTCAACCTGCGGAGTTGCCGTAAGCTCAAGACCCAAAATCGGATTTAATTCATTGATGACTTCCATGCCTCTGTCAGCGCGGTAGTGGTGGGATTCATCCATAAGCAAAACAAGGTTGTCAAGATTGGAAAGATAATTGAAATACGAGTCCCCTAAATATTCCGAAAGCCTTTTAATGCGCGGCAGTTTACCGCCCCTCATTTCCGAACTTATCTTTGAGATATTGAAAACATTTATCCTTATCTCCTGTTCCTTGTAAAGATCGCCGATGGAGTTGTAATTGTCGCCTGTAATTATTACAGGATTATTATGGACAAACTCGCCGATACCCTTAAAGACATATTTAGGATGAGCGGTATTTGAAAAGTCCTCAATCAGCTTGTTGTAAATGGTAAGGTTCGGAGCCAGAACAAAGAAGTTTTTAATTCCCTTTTCTAAGTAGAGATATGCCACAAAAGCGCCCATTAAACGGGT
>CAMTVV010000220.1:0-11226 GCA_947085305.1 uncultured Nitrospiraceae bacterium | reverse complement strand
TTTTTGCTAGTATGGCTGGCAAAAAGGCTATAAATATGCCTTCGGTGTTTACATGCCGGCGGGCAAATATGCGGTAGGGTTTCTTGAACTGCTGGTTATGAAAGACCTTGATAATGTTGCCATAGTTCATGCTGATGACTCTTTTTCAAGAGACGTTGCAATTGGCGCAAAGAAGTGGGCGGAGAGATTCGGGCTTAAGGTAGTATTATTCGAAGGCTTTATAAAGGGGACAATAAATCTTGATGATATCGCACAGAGGGCAAAGGCGGCGAATGCAGAGGTTCTGATCGTATGCGGGCATATGGATGAGTCTGTTAACATGAGGCTTTCGCTCAAAAATATCGGGTGGCATCCAAAAGCGTATTTTGCGTCTGTGGGCCCTGCAACACAGGCATTTCATGATAACCTTAAGGATGACGCAGAGCATGTATTTTCCTCATCCCAGTGGGAGCCGGTTGCAAATTTTCCGGGCTCTAAGGAGTTCAATGATGCATTCGTAGAGGCATACAAAGGACAGCCATCCTATCATGCGGCAGCGGCATATGCCGCGGGCCGGCTATTGACGGCAGCCATTGTCAAGGCAGGGAGCATTGACAGGGAGAAAGTGAGAAGCGTCCTGTACAGGATGGATGCCATGAGCATCGTCGGCAGGTTCGGGGTGGACAGCACGGGGATGCAGACAAAACACTTCAATGTCATCATTCAATGGCAGAAGGGGAAAAAGGAGATCGTCTGGCCCGAGGAGTTAAAGACCGCAAAGCCCCTGTTCAGATGAAAGGATACGGCAAGGGCATAACGAACCGTCTCGGCTTCCGGATTATCATGCCGGTGATTCTCATAACCCTTCTCGTGGGACTCAACCTTTACTTATTCGTCCTGCGTTCCATCTCACACTTTACGGAGAAACAGATACAGGGTATCTTCCTGGAAACGGCGAATGATATCTACGACATCTGCGACAGAAATCTTACCGAGCTTCTCATGGCAGGGGCTTCGGCAAACGAAAAGGCAGTGAGGATCAAGAAGGGATTGACCATCGGCCAGATAGAAAACTTTATGAGGAAGTCGGAGATCTACGGCTCTGTCATCGAGGACAAAAGAGAAATACTGGTTGTTGGGGACCTTTCCAGCGGGCTTGCAGAAGAGATCAAAGGGGCTGGGAAGGAAAGAGGAGTCAAGTTTCTCAAGTTCGAAAAGGAAAAATATTACTCCTACCATTTTGAGTTTGAACCGTGGCAGTGGCGCATCGTGCTCATTCACCGCCCAACCGAATATGCTTCTCTCCTTAGCAGACTGAGGATTGCATACGGAGTAACCGGAATTATTCTCTTAGCCTCGGCGTTCCTTCTCTTTTATTATTTCAACAGAGCTATCGGACAGCCCATCAGCAGGATCATCGACCGTCTCAGGAAAGGGGAGAAACCCGACTACAAGGGCATTGTTGAGTTCGAATACCTCAGCAAGGGACTCAAAGACGCCATTGAATTAAGGGAACGAGAGACAAAGATGCTTAACAATATCTATCACATAGCGGCGTCGAGAAGAGGTGAGGAATTCTTTGATGAAGTAGTAATTGCCATCATGAGGATGTTTGACCTCAATTCCCTTATAGCTAGGGTTGCCTCCACCGGTGAACATGCGGAGGTGGCGGCCATGTACCTGAACGGCTCGCTCGCCAAGGGGATGAGGGTGTCCCTCAAGGGCACGCCCTGCGAGGGGGTGGTGGATAAAAAACATATGTGCATTATCGAACGCGCTGCATACAAGGAGTTTCCGCATGCAAAGCTGTTAACGGACACACAATCCGAATCCTACGTGGGCCTTGCCATATTCAACCGGAAAGGCGATGTGGCCGGCATCGTGAATGCCTTTGGAAAGCAGCGGGAGTTTTCCGAGTCGGACATTAAAGTATTCCAGACCATCGGCCAGATGGTAGCAACGGAATTCGAGATGCTCGACAAGGAAAGAAACGAGGCACGCATGAGGGAAGAGCTGTTCCAGGCCCAGAAACTGGAAGCAGTCGGAACCCTTGCCGGCGGCATTGCCCATGACTTTAATAACATGCTCCAGGGGATCCTCGGGTATGCGTCTCTTTTGAAGATGAAGATCCCGGAGGACGACCCCATTCAGAGGCCCCTCTCGGTGATCGAAAGCTCTGCGGAAAAGGCCGGAGAACTCACCAGGCAGTTGCTCGGCTTTGCGCGCAAGGGGAAATATGTTGTTGAACCCCTGAACCTCAATGCCCTTGTGGATGACGTATTCAGGATTATCACGAGAACCTTTGACAGGGCCATAGAGATTACGACAACCTTGAAGGATAACCTCTGGATCATAGACGGCGACAGAAGTCAGCTCGAGCACGTTCTTCTTAATCTCTGCCTTAACGCAAGGGATGCAATGCCCTCGGGGGGGACGCTCCATATCGAGACCGTGAATGTCGAACTCCGCAAGGAAGAGATTCAACATCCATGGCTGCAGCCGGGAAGATACGCGGCCATCAAGGTCGCTGATACGGGTACGGGCATAAACGAGGAGGTGAAGAAACATATCTTCGAACCTTTCTTTACCACAAAGGAAAGAGGGAGAGGCACAGGCATGGGTCTCGCTATGGTCTACGGCGTTGTAAAAAACCACGACGGCTTTATCACTGTCGACAGCGAAGTCGGCGCGGGATCAAGTTTTACCATATATCTCCCCGCAGTGGAGAAGGAGGCGAGAAAAGAAGAAGTTGAGGAAAGGAGTCTGCCCCACGGCAAGGGGACTATCCTTGTTGTGGATGATGAGGATTTCATAAGGATCTTTGCGCGGGAAACACTGGAAAAGCTCGGGTATCAGGTACTGGAAGCGTCCGACGGCCTGCAAGCCGTGGAGATTTACTCCTCGAGACAAAAAGAGATAGACCTTGTTATCCTCGATCTTATCATGCCGAAGATGGGAGGTGACGAGACATTCAGAAACCTGAAAAAGATAGACCCTGAGGTGAAGGTCTTAATCTCATCGGGCTACGGGATAGGGGAACAGACAGGAGAGATGATGAGAGACCCGTGCATAAGAGGATTTGTCCAGAAGCCTTACACAGTAGCCGAGATCGCTGAGATGACTAAGTCGGCCCTCTCCTCTGCCTGACGGCCTCATAGAGACAGATCGCGGCAGACATTGCCACATTAAGACTTTCCGCCTTGCCCGGTATCGGAATCCTCACCCTCATATCACTCCTGCCCTTGAGGTATTCGCTCACCCCGAAGGCTTCATTCCCGAAGACAAAGGCTAAGGGTTTTTTCATGTCGGTATCATAGATGCTGGGGGATGCATGGACATCGCTCACTATAAGGCTGATGGATTTTTTCCGCAGCCATTCCGCCAGCGCCTCCGGTTCCAGAAAAACAACGGGGATGTTGAAAATACTTCCCGCTGAGGCCCGCACCGCCTTCGGCATAAAAGGGTCGCACGTCTCTGGAAGGGTTATGACGGCATCTGCTCCCGCAGCATCGGCGGTTCTGATGATCGTGCCAAGATTTCCGGGGTCCTTGATGCCGTCACAGACAACGATGAATGGTTTGGTTTGCAAAGACAATTCCGGTAAGCTGCGGACTTTATAAGTGACGAGAGCCACAATGCCCTGGGGTGTTTCGGTATCAGCAATTTTAGAAAGAATATGCTCAGTTGTTTCTATGAGTTCTGCTGCCTTTTCCGGGAGTTGTCCAAGAAATCCTTCATGTCCGGACCTATACGCTTCAGTAAAAAAGATTTTCCTGATGCCGGCGTCCGAGGCAAGAGCCATTTCCAGGAGGCGATGCCCTTCAATAAGGATGGCGTGACGCTCACCGCCCCTTCCTTCCTTGATTCTCAGGGCCTCCTTGACAAGAGGGTTTGACAGGCTTGTTATTTTTCTGTATCGGGATTTGGTGGTCATATTGCGTTATGAGCCTTGTTTGTGTTAATTATAACGCATGAGCTTCCGGAAGGTAAAACACAGCCATTTGAAATACTGCATGCTGTTTCTCGTCTACTTTCTTCTTGTCGCAGCTTTTCCTTTTTCGCATTGCCATGCTGAAAATGTTCTTTTTGAGAAAGACGGCTGCAAAACAGAGCAGTGCAGAGAGAATGTTTTCCTGTTTGCAGACGGCGCCTGCTGTGAACTGCATGAAAAAGGTCATAGCGAGGCTGATGAGCATCACATACATTTCCTCTTAAAAGACCAGTCGGTTCCACGCAAGACTTCTTTACAAATCCTCGAGCGTCTGCAGTGTGGCGCAGCGAATGACGCTCCGAGCGTATCCGCTTATCCGCCTTATTTTACCGCGTCGATTCATGCCGTTGCTGTTTTCCATGCCAAAGGGTTTTATACTGCCTTTCCCGGCCGTTCTCCTCCCTCAGCATAACCTTCCGCAAGTCACTTTTCGAAAACATCTAAGCAGCTTTAATGCTGATATTCTTGTTTTCGGCACATTTCTTATTTGAGGAGGAATACGTATGCGCAGCCTATTCATGGCGCTTTTCCTGCTTGTCCTGGCACAACCGGCAGATGCCGTATATTTGTTGAGCATGGAAGAGGCCGAGAAAATATTTTTTGAAAATAATCTTGAGATAAAGGCGAAGAAGGCTGATGTGAAAAAAAGCGATGCAGAGGTTGTTGATGCAAGGATTTTGCCGAACCCTCAAGCTACCTATAACATCCAGTCGCTGAAAAACAGCGGGACAGAGAGGGAAGAGACGTATTCTCTCAGTCAGCGCCTAGACATATCAGGAAAACGAAGCAAAAAGATAGAAAGCGCAATGAAGAAAAGAGATGCCCGCGCGTTCTTTGTTGAGCACGACACGGCAGGGCTTCTTTCACAGATGAAGCAGTCCTTCTATAGGGTCCTGTTCCTCAAAGAGAATGAAAAAGCTCTATCTGAAATCGCCGGGGTTTTTTCAGATGTTGAAAGAAAGACTGAGGCCAGGGTTAGCGCCGGTGATGCTTCGGAGGCAGACCTCATGAAGCTGGTTGGAGAAAAAAACAAGATCGTCAGGGGGCGCGAAGCGCTTCGCGCAGACCTGAAGTCTGAAAAAAGAAAGCTTGCCCTTCTGCTCAATATCCAGGAACCCGAGATCGAGGTCTCAGGAGAGTTTTCAGTCAAACCTCTTTCTTTCAGCATCCTGGAGCTGACCGGGATGGGACAGCAGAACAGGCCTGATATAAAGGGCCAGGGCAAGACTGTCGAGGCAGCTGAAGTTTCGCTCTCCGCCTCAAAGAAAGAAGCCATTCCAACGATTGACCTGGAAGCAGGTTATAGGAAACGGACAGGCGGCTTCAACGGTTTTGTCTTCGGTATCTCGGTCCCGCTGCCTCTGTTTGACAGAAATCAGGGCGGCATTGCACGCGCACAGGCAGAGCTTCAACAGGAGAAGATCATATTCGAGGCCATGAAAAAGGCCGCGGACTACGAGGCGAATCTTCTCTTCGACAGGATTGCATCGCTTCAGGCCAGGGTTGAGGACTTGTCGCGCCAGCTCGAAACGTCAAGAGAACTGACCAGGATCGCCGGCATTGCCTATGAAGAAGGCGAAACCGGCCTCCTCGATCTGCTTGATGCCGTTCGGTCCGAAAAAGAGCTTATGGTGGAGAATAACACAGCAGTTTATGACTACTGGGCGGCACGCTTTGAGCTTGAAAAAAATATAGGCGCTAAAGTGACGCCAATGGGAGGCACGAAATGAAATATATAGCATTCCTGTTGTTTGTCGTAGTTATTGCGACCGGCTGTTCATCAAAGCAGAAAGCAGTTGAAGTACATGAAAAAGAGACAATCAGCAAGAGTGTCTGGACCGCAAAGACAGAACTCTTCATGGAGTATGATGAACCGAAACCCGGACAAATGACCAAAGTCCTCATTCATCTGACCAATCTCAAGGACTTCAAGCCTGTTTCCGAGGGCCCGTTGACCCTCACCTTCGCGCCTGAACAGGGAGAGCCGGTTACGGTCACTGTCGCCGGGCCTGAAAAACCCGGCATCTTCAAAGCCTGGGTAACATTCAAACAGCCGGGAGCCTATACGCTGACCGCTTCATTAAAGGGAAAGGCCTTCTCTGATGAGATAATTGTGTATGACATTGATGTCATTAGCGGAGATGGAAAGCACGCTGAAGCGCGCCATGAAGAGAAGGTCGGGGGCGACATATCTTTTCTCAAAGAGCAGCAGTGGACAGTAGACTTCATGGTCGGCCTGCCGGTAAAGCAGCAGGTCTCCTCGTCGTTTACGGCCACAGGCGAGGTTATACCGGCTGCAAATGCCGAGGCTACTCTTTCTGCCCCACTCTCAGGGAACCTGTCTCTGTCAAAGCATTTGCCCTACATCGGCAAGAAGGTTGTCAAGGACGAAGTGATTGCAGTGATAGAGCCGCCCATCTCCCAGCAGGGAGGCATCGGCAGTCTCACTGCTTCCTATGCAGAGGCAAAGAATAGAGTTGTCCTGGCGCAGAATGAGCATGAGCGGGCAAAGCGCCTCTATGAAGTGAAGGCTGTTCCAAAAAGGAGGCTTGAGGAGGCTGAACTCAGCCTTGAAAGCGCGAAGGCAGCATTCGAGCCTCTGGACAGGGCGGTACAGGAGATGAAACAGGGCGCCTCCGGGAACAAGGTTATCATCAAGGCGCCTTTCAGCGGGACGGTTGTGGAACTGCTTACTGCAAACGGCAGGGCCATAGAGGCAGGTCAACCGATCCTGAGGCTTATTAACACCTCGACAGTATGGCTCAAGGCTAACGTGCCTGCAACCGAGATCGGCGGCCTCGGGAACCTCGACAAGGCATCTTTTACGATTCCCGGAATCGAGGGCGAGTTGAAACCGTTGCGGCTCGTTACAGTGAACGATGTGGTCGATCCGAAGACCAGGACAGTGCCGGTGATCTTTGAGGTTGGAAACAGCGCAGGCAGGCTCAAAGTCGGCATGTTTGCCGATGTATCGATCAAGACAGGGCATGAGGAAAGTGCGTTGACACTGCCTGATGAGGCCTTCTTTGAAGATGAAGGGAGGTTTTTTGTGTTTATCCAGAGACAAGGCGAAGCCTTCGAACGGCGGGAGGTGAAGACCGGCATACACGGCAGCGGCATTGTGCAGGTCCTCTCGGGCGTCAAAGAAGACGAACGGGTTGTTCTCAGGGGTGGCTATTATGTGAAGCTCGCCTCGCTTTCATCACGGATGCCTGAGGCCCATGCAGGCCACGGGCACTAAAAAGGAGACAGACATGCTCGATAGATTAACGAAAATATGTCTTGAAAATAGATTGATCATAATAGCGGCCTCTCTTGTCCTTCTTGTCGTCGGCGCCTATGTCGGCATGAAGATGAAGGTGGATGTATTCCCTGATCTGACTGCGCCGACCGTCACGATCATGACCGATGCTCATGGCATGGCCCCGGAGGAGGTCGAGGCCCTTATCACCTATCCGATCGAAAGCGCCATTAACGGCGCAACCGGTGTCCGCCGTGTCCGTTCCCATTCGACCTTTGCCATCTCGACTGTCTATGTCGAATTCGACTGGGGAACAGATATTTATAGGGCGCGGCAGGTGGTGAATGAGAAACTCCAGCTTGTCTCAGCAAGTCTCCCCAAGGGAATGGCGCCGGTTCTCACCCCGATATCATCAATTATGGGCGAGATCATGTACATCGGGCTCAGGAGTGAAAAGCTTCCGATCATGGACGTGAAGGAGACGGCTGACTTCGTGGTAAGAAAACGCCTTCTCTCCGTCCCCGGTGTTTCACAGGTAGTGAGCATTGGAGGAGAAGCAAAGCAGTACCAGGTGCATATTGATCCGCACAAGTTGAGCGCCTTTGGCGTGTCTCTGAATGAGGTGGTCGAAGCGGTCAAGAATACTAATGAGAACTTCTCTGCCGGGGTTATGAAATCAGGAGGACAAGACTACCTCATCAGAGGTATCGGAAGAGTCAGGTCCGTCGCTGACATTGAAAATGCAGCGGTTGCCTCGAGAGACGGCATCCCGGTCCTTGTCAGGGACATCGCCGCCGTGAAAATTGGCCCTGCATTCAGGATCGGCGATGCTTCTGTCGACGCCAAACCCGCGGTTGTGCTTGCAGTTCAGAAGCATCCTGACTCAAACACCGTGGAACTTACGAAAAGGCTCGAAACTACCCTCGCCGAGATAAGAAAGACGCTTCCTGAAGGTCTGGTCATCGACACCGATATCTTCAGGCAGGCGGACTTTATCCAGAGGGCGATCGACAATGTGCTGAGGGTTGTTGTCGAGGGCGGCATACTCGTTATTGCTATCATTCTGCTGTTCCTCGGCAATCTCAGGGCCACCGTTATCTCAGTGACCGCCATGCCGCTGTCGCTGATATTCGGGGTTTTTGTGATGAAGTATTTCGACATCACAATCAACACCATGACCCTTGGGGGCGTGGCCATCGCCATCGGCGTCATCGTGGATGATGCCATCATCTATGTGGAGAATGTCTTCCGGCGGCTGAACGAAAATCATCACAAGCCTGAAGCGATGCGCCATCCCACCCTGAAGGTGA
The DNA here is from genome assembly GCA_947085305.1 of uncultured Nitrospiraceae bacterium. Classification (GTDB taxonomy): domain Bacteria; phylum Nitrospirota; class Thermodesulfovibrionia; order Thermodesulfovibrionales; family UBA9159; genus JAMCQB01. The sequence goes on along the minus strand of CAMTVV010000220.1, from coordinate 2,705 downwards.
TCTTCGATGCCTCAAAGGAGATCCGGGGACCGATCATCAATGCCACGCTCATAATCATTGTGGTCTTTGTCCCTCTCTTCTTCCTGACCGGTATCGAGGGCCGGCTTCTCAGGCCCCTCGGCGTATCCTATATGGTTTCGATCGTGGCCTCGCTCATTGTGGCGTTGACCGTGACTCCGGCAATGTGCGCTTATCTCCTTCGGAGAGGGAAGTTTCTTGAAGAAAGCGGCGATAGCCGTCTTGTCCATTGGCTCAAGCGGGCGTATAAGCCTGCTCTTAATTTTTCCATAATGAGACCGGGGGTAGTAATTACTGCCGCGGTTGTCGGCTTTGCCGTCTCGCTCGTGCCGCTCTTTTTCATCGGGAGGTCCTTCCTGCCGTCATTCAACGAGGGGTCACTTACGGTCATGGTTGCAACAGCGCCGGGGACCTCTCTCGAGAAGTCGTCAGAGATAGGAACGCTCGCCGAGCAGATTCTTCTCAAGCATCCGAATGTGGTGAAGACATCCCGAAAGACCGGCAGAGGAGAACTTGATGAACACGGGAAACCGGCCAATGCCTCTGAGATAGAGGTAAAACTCGATATGAAAGATAGAAAGCTCCAGGACGTGCTTGTCGAACTAAGGGCGTCCATGACTGCCATCCCCGGCACAATCGTCACCTTCGGCCAGCCCATAAGCCACAGGATAGACCACATGCTGTCCGGCGCCACAGCCAACATAGCCGTAAAGGTCTTCGGACCAGAACTCTTCAGGCTCAGGGCGATATCGGAGGATGTCAGGGCGGAGATGAGCGCGGTGCGGGGCATTGCAGACCTTTCAGTGGAGCAGCAGGTAGACATCCCCCAGATAAGGATATCACCTAAACGTTCTGAATTATCAAAGTACGGGATGTCGATCGTTCAGGTTGCTGAGGCGGCGGAAGTGGCGATGTCCGGCCATGTTGTCACCCGCACACTCGAAGGAGACAGGGGGTTCGACGTGCTTGTGAAGTTTGACGACAGCGCAAAGAAGGACCTCGGGAGCGTGAGTTCGACGCTCATAGATACGCCGTCAGGGGCGAAAGTCCCTCTATCTGCCCTTGCAGACATCTCCTCAGCCAAGGGGCCGAACAGCATCAGCAGGGAAAATGTTCAGAGGAAGATGGTGGTTCAGGCCAATGTGGCGGGAAGGGACCTGCGGAGCGTTTATGAAGACGCAAGGGGCAGGATAGAGAAGAACCTTAAACTGCCCCCAGGCTATTTCATCGAATACGGCGGCCAGTTTCAGAGCGAGGCTGAGGCCTCGAGGATGATCAGTATTCTGAGCGTCCTGTCAATGCTCGCCATCTTTCTCATCCTCTATATGGAATTCGGCTCCTTCAAGACTGCGGGCCTTGTTATGGTAAATCTCCCCCTTGCCCTGATTGGAGGAATCATCGTCATCCTTCTGACCGATAAGGTAATCAGTATTGCGTCAATTGTCGGGTTCATCACTCTGTTCGGCATCGCCACGAGAAATGGCATTCTTCTTGTGTCGCACTACCGGCATCTTATACGGGAAGAAGGCAAGGCCTTGAGGATCGCTGTATTTCAGGGCTCCATGGAGCGGCTCAGGCCAGTCATCATGACGGCATTGGCGGCTGGGCTTGCGCTAGTTCCTTTCGCTGTTTCTGCGGACAAACCGGGCAATGAAATATTGTCGCCGCTTGCGGTCGTAATTCTGGGCGGCTTGCTGAGCTCGACGGCGTTGAACATGATCGTCATACCGGCTCTTTATGTGAGGTTCGAAAAAAAGGAGGAAGAAAGATGAAAAAACTTCTTAGGTGTTTTTTAATGATAATGCTTGGAATCGTCTTTGCTGGCTGCGGAACCACTGCAAAAGAAATCCAGATGAGATCGCAGAGCGAAAAGACAGATATTTTTGCGGAAGTAAAGGATGGGGATACGAGTCCTAAAGGCTTTGCTGATTTGACCATCAGGGCTTCCCTCAAAACACATCTTGAAGGGCGCTACATCCTTGAATCAAAAGAATCCCTTCATGGCAAACAGGGATATCCGTTCCTGCTCAATATTGACGGACAGGCCGCGCTCTGGAAAGTAGACGGCGTAAAGGACAGCAGACCGGCCTATGATGGAAACGGTAAGACAAGCCATGACCCCGAAGCACGGGAAGGGATGAAATATAACCTTGAAAAAAGGGTGAGATTGGCAGCAGGGACTCACAAGGTGTTTTTGGGATTTCCAGAGGAGAACTTTTTTGCGGAAGTAGAGGTCACGCTGACTGAAGGCGGAGAGAATATTCTGGAATTCAAACCTGTTTATAGGCACAAAACGCATCCGACCAGAATCCCGACCTTTTTAAAGGGGATAAAGGAGTATGAAGCATATCTGAACGGAAATAAAATCCGTTAAGATTCATACGATAAATGCCTTTTTCAGATCAGTCCGAAATCCTTTATGATCTTCCCGAGCTTCTCTTTGTTCGGCGCGGCCATCTCGCAAAGCGGAAGGCGGAACTCTTCTTTAATCTTCCCCATCAAAGCAAGCGCTGTTTTCGCAGGCAAGGGGTTTGTCTCTATGAACATCGCCTGATTCAGGGGCTCCAGCCTGTAATGAAGCGCCCTTGCCTCTTCAAGTTTCCCTTCCCTCCAGAGTCTGCACATATCAGAGACTTGCCGGGGCGCAATATTCGCGGTAACCGAGATTGAGATCGGAAGAGCGTCGT
>CAMTVV010000219.1:0-5065 GCA_947085305.1 uncultured Nitrospiraceae bacterium | reverse complement strand
GCGGTTATCGCAATCACTTCGCCTTTTATGGGAGGGATAGCCGATTACGGAGGAATACGAAAGAGGCTCCTTTTTGCCTATACAGCTCTCTGTGTATCCATGGTGGCGAGTTTCTCCTTTCTCCAGAAGGGGATGGTTCTCGAAGGTTTTCTCCTTATAGTAATGGCGAACATCGGGATGGAAGGAGGAATGGTATTTTACAACTCCTTTCTCCCCCAAATTGCGGAAAAGGAATACCAGGGAAGAGTTTCGGCATGGGGCTATGCCGTCGGGTACGCAGGCTCAATCCTCTCGCTCCTTTTAGCGATTCCCCTCGTAAAGGCGGGGCACTTCGGAGGAACCTGGTTGATGGTCGCGGCATTGTTTGCTCTTTTTTCCCTGCCTGCTTTTCTCTTTCTTCCGGAGGACAAAGGAAAAGGGTTGAAGATTACCGATGCGGCTACACAGGGCTTCCGACATGCATGGAATACCCTTAAGGAAATATGGTCGAAAAAGGAATCGAGGAGATTCCTCATGGCTTACTTGATCTACGAAGACGGGGTGATAACAGTCATTGTCTTTTCCGGTATCTTTGCGGCAACAACCCTGGGATTCAGGCCTGAGGAACTCATCGGCCTCTATCTCGTAGTGCAGATCACCGCGCTCATCGGCGCTTTCCTGACGGCAAAACCCATAGATGCTTTGGGCCCGAAAAAAATGGTGACCTTGTCCTTGCTCATGTGGACCGGTGTTTCGGTTATCGCATTTTTTATCACTACAAAAGGCGATTTTTTGATCCTTGCTTGTATTGCGGGGCTCGGCCTCGGAACAGTGCAGGCGGCAACAAGGGCATTTTTTGCGCAGTTTATCCCGCCCGGTCATGAATCAGAGTATTTCGGAGTGTACTCCATGGTGGGGAAATCATCCGCAGTAATAGGGCCCCTTGTTTTCGGGTATGTCTCCTCGACCTTCGGCAGCCAGAGGCCTGCCATCCTTTCTGTCGCCATATTTTTTCTGATCGGTCTTGTCATTATCCAGTTTGTAAAGGGTGGAGGGCCGAATATTAAAGCCTCCTCCTGAAGAGGACAAAGAATCTCTCCTTGATCTTTTCGAGGAATGGCCTATTTATCCATTCTTCTTTATTAATCTCCACTGAACCGGCAATATCCTCCTCAAATACAGCGGTCATCTCCTGTCCGAACCTTTCATCCAGTATTCCCACATTTCCCTCGTCATTCCACCTGAGGGACTGAAAGTCCAGGTTTGCAGAGCCGACCACGCTCCAGCATCCGTCAAAGACATAGCTTTTTGCATGGAGGACTTCTCCCTGATATTCGAATATCCTCACCCCCGCCTTCAGGAGCCTTGTGAAAAAAGCTCTTGCAGTATAGTATGCTGCCGGAACATCACTCACCCCGGGCAGTAACAGTTTCACCTCGACGCCTCTCCTGACCGCTTCCTCAAGACAGTCAAGCATCCTCCTGCTCGGCGTGAAATACGCTGTTGTCAGGAATATGCTCTCCCTTGCATTCGTGATGCTGTAATAGAGGAGTTTGCGCATCCTTCTCCTTCCTTTGGCTGATGAGGCGAATATGGGAATGACTGAAAGTCCATCTCCGGGAACTGGAGCAAGTTGGCGGCACGTTTGCGTTTCAGAAAACGATATGGGCTCTCCTCCCCATGTCTGCCACGCCCTCTGGAATGTATTAAAAAGCTGGTAGACTATCGGGCCCTCGAGGAGGATGCCTGTATCCCTCCACCCGCCCTTCCACCTGATATGGAAGCCCCTGTATTCATTGGCGATGTTCAGGCCCCCGGTGAATGCTTTTGAGGAGTCAATTATCAGAAGCTTCCTGTGGTCCCTGTGGGCATAATGAAAGGGCGCTGACCATTTGAACGGCCTCGAAGCCCGTATGGCGATTCCGCACTCTTTCAGGTCATTCCAGAAACGCCTGGGTGTCCCGAAGGAGCCGAAGTGGTCGTAAAGGATATAAACCCTTACCCCTTCCTTTGCCTTTTTTCTGAGAAGCCCGGCAAGTTCGTACCCTGTTTCATCATTCCGGAAAATATAGAACTGGAGGCAGACGAGCTTTTCCGCCATGTTCACACTCTCGAAAATTGCATTAAATGAGTCTCTCCCCTTGTAAAGGAGTTTCACTCTATTGCCTTCGGTAAACCGGGCGCCTGATATTTTTTCCATGGAGGGTTTGTCAAAGATGACCACCATGTTACATCATTACCCAAATGTTTCTTTATGTCAATGAGGAGGGCTCGCGGGTCAAAAATGGATTGATTTTACCGCTGGATTTGTTCTAAATTTGTCTGTGCTGAGAATTATCACCCAGATACTCATCGGCCTGATGCTTTTTTTTGGGGTCCTCACCCTTGCCCCGCGGGCAATTTTTCACTTCCGGAGGGGGAATACGCTGAGGGCCCTGTATTTTCTGCTCCTTGTTGCTGTTACACTTTTCTTTTCGGTGATGGCGTTCTATTTTGCGTATGGAGGGATCAAGGAATTATAGGCGAATACGGCATATGCGTGCTGAATGGCTTCAGCGCTTGACAGAAGAGTTCCTGAATGATAATATCTTATGATGATGCGGATAGTTCTGGTCGCCTTATTCTTGGTGTTTTCAATTGCCGCAGGCTCGTGGGCAGACATCTACCGGTACGTGGACGACAACGGGGTGATATATTACACTGATGCCCCTTTGAACAAGAAGGCCGTAAAAGTGGTGAGTACCGAACCCTTAGCGCTTCACAGGGATGCCCAGAGTTCTGTCATACAGAGGGATTTCCACGGCATTGTGCTTGATAAGGCAAGCAAGTATGATCTGGACCCATCCCTTGTGCATGCAGTGATCAAAACGGAATCCAACGGCAACCCCCGCGCGGTATCGAGGAAAGGCGCCATGGGGCTTATGCAGCTGATGCCGGCCACTGCCGGCGACCTTGCGGTGAGAAATCCCTTTGACCCCGAGGAGAACATAGACGGAGGGACAAGGTATCTGAAATATCTCATCGAGAGGTTTAATGGCGATCTTACCCTTGCACTGGCAGCATATAACGCGGGACCAAAGACCGTGGAAAAAACCGGTTCCGTTCCCCGGATTACTGAAACAAAGCAGTACGTAAAGAAGGTTCTCTCCCTCTATAATGGAAGGACCGTTCTGCCTGTGTCATCATCGTCATCCCCTGCGCCCCCGGCAGGGCCGAAGACAGAACCCATTTACAGGATATTGACGGAAGACGGCGCTGTCCTCTTCACCAATTCCCCCTTCTATAAGAAAAATCCAAGGTTTTAGATGCCCCACACAACAGACCTTCTGGAAGAAATTCAGAGGTTAAGGACTGAGAGACGCGCCATAATCCTTTCCCATAATTACCAGAGGGATGAGGTGCAGGATATCGCTGATTTTGTCGGAGATTCTCTCGAGCTTTCGAGGACTGCTGCAACTGTTGATTGTGATGTGATCGTCTTCTGCGGTGTTCACTTTATGGCTGAGAGCGCTTCCATACTTTCTCCGGACAAGGCGGTGCTCCTGCCTGAACCTGATGCCGGATGTCCTATGGCAGACATGATTCAGGTGAGTTCCCCGAGAAAGGTCTGGAAGACATTTCCCGGATACGAGATTCAGCCTACCTTTGTATTTTCCCATGAATTCACCCTGCGGGACATTAAGGCAAGGTATCCGGGGGTGCCTGTTGTCGCCTATGTGAATACGAATGCTGATGTAAAGGCGGAGAGCGATATCTGCTGCACATCCGCCAATGTGGTCAAGGTGGTGGAATCCCTTCCCGGCGACAAGGTGATCTGCATCCCTGACCGGAATCTTTCCCTGTGGGCCGGGAAGAATACAAAAAAGCAGGTCATTGCATGGGACGGGTTCTGCCACGTGCATGACCGGGTTACGAAAGAAGATGTCCTGAAGGCGAGGAGTGAACATCCCGGCGCCCTTCTCGTGGCGCACCCTGAGTGCAGGCCCGAGGTGCTGGAACATGCAGATCATGTGACGAGCACCTCGGGGATGCTCAGGTTCACAGCAGCGTCTGAGGCGAAGGAGTTCATCATCGGCACGGAAGTCGGACTGATGCACCGGTTGAAAAAGGCAAATCCCGAGAAGATTTTTTATCCATTGAGGAAAGACATGATCTGTCCCAACATGAAAAAGACTACGTTAAAGAGTGTCTTAAGGGCGCTGCAAGAAATGAAGCATGTCATAAAGGTTCCGGAAGATGTAAGGATTCCTGCGAAAAGAGCATTGGACAGGATGCTTGAGATAAAGTGATAGAATGATGCCGGTCAAGCCTGTCTTTATCTTCGTTTGTCATTCCCGCTTGCCGGGAATCCTTCTTCCTGTTTCAGGGAATGAATCCATTCTGAAAAGAGAGATTCTGGACGAGCCAGAATGACAAATAAAACTTCTGGGTAGAGCTACTACTTCACGGCATCAATTCCCATGTCGCCCCTCAAACAGAAAATCATTGAAAGAATAAAGGCAGAAGGTCCCATCAGTTTTGAGACCTTCATGGAGATGGCTCTTTATTACCCCGGGCTCGGGTACTACATGAAGGAGACCGCAAATATCGGCCGTTCCGGAGATTTTTATACCAGTTCTCATCTCCACCCCATTTTCGGCGCAATGATAGGAAGGCAGATGGAAGAGATGTGGGAGGTGATGGGAAGGCCTGCTGACTTCAGGGTTGTAGAGATGGGCGCAGGCACGGGGTATCTTGCGAAGGATATGCTGGAATATTTAAAGACGTCAGCAGTCAGAAGTCAGAAGTCAGAAGTGAAGGAAAGCTTTTTTCGGCATCTTGCATATGTAATGGTTGAACGCAATACAACCATAAGGACAATACAACAGGAATTGCTTACGGAATTCAGAGATAAAGTCAGATGGGTTTCTGATCTGAACGACCTCGAACCCGCCACTGGTTGCTTCCTCTCGAACGAGCTTCTTGATGCCTTTCCTGTAAAGGTGGTTGAGATGGATGACGGGCTGATGGAGATTTATGTCTCGGTAAATGAAACATATGTGCCTCAAAGGGACTCAAAGAATGATGAAAATTACCAGATCGGAAG
>CAMTVV010000218.1:0-1440 GCA_947085305.1 uncultured Nitrospiraceae bacterium | reverse complement strand
TGCCCAACTTCAGCCAGAATTTAATCGCCTCAATGAATGGGACTTTGTTTTGAATCAATCCATTATCTCCTTTATGAGTTCGTTAACCTTGCTTTTAATTTTGGTTAAAGCCTTTAATCCTTTTGTGGTCGTTCTGTAATATTTTCTTATCTTTCCATCAACATTTTCAGAATAAGACTTTAAGAGTTTTTCCTGTTCAAGCTTGTGTAGTATGGGATACAGCGTGCCTGGACTTAGCTTATATCCGTGTCTTTGGAGTTCTTCAATAAGCCATAGACCATAAACAGGCTCTTTCACCGCATGGTGCAGGATGTGGATTTTTATAAATCCCAAGAAGAAGTCTCTTAACATAATATCTACGCCCGATAACGGAATGCGATAATAGTCTAAAAGATTTGCAAGATATTAGTCAAGCCCGATAATGTGATTTATTTAAATAAGATTTTAATCAGACCGAAGAGAAAAAGAAAGGCGGGAGTTTCCCGCCTTTCTCCGGATGTGCTGGGGATGTATTGGGGATAGGTTGCTTATAGCCCTTCTACATTGTGGCATTTGCCGCAGGCATTGGTGTAAGGAATAGGCATTGCCTTTCCTGGTTCAATACCTTTGACGCCCACATTGTCTTTTTTAGGGACACTAAAGAGATGTGAGGTGATGTCATTCATCCAGTAGTTCTTGCTATCCTTTTTGGCAAGTCCTTTTCCTAATCCTGCGCCTGTCTGCATGGTCATTGTTGCATGGCAGTCAACGCAGTTGATTTTGACAGTATGGGCAACGCCCACTTTTGCAGCGGTATGCGCCTTTATGTCGGATACGTTTTTATGGCAGCTTGCGCAGAGAGAGTTTTTCTCGTCTTTTACATCCGCCCTCATCTGATGTTTGTAATTGGTCATTCCGTGCGGATCGTGGCAGTCAGCACAGGACAGAATGTGGCTGCCGTTTCTGTATTTCTTTGACTTGATGAAGTCTGTATACTGCTGGTGATGTGATTTTGAATGTATCCCGTCTGCCCAATAATCTTTAGGGGCTGCATCTTCTCTGGTTGTATAGTTTACAAGATAATCATTTCTGCTTGTGCCCGGAATCATCATCTTGTTGTCCTTGTTTACGGGCTGGTCATTTTTGAGATTTCCCTGCGGCCTGCTGTGGCACTGTCCGCAGACTACAGAGGAGCGCTCTGTCGAAAGTTTGCCCGGGCTGACTATTGTAGATGCCTTCTTTCCCTTCGGGGCTTTTACATGAGCGGATCCCGCTCCATGGCAGTTCTCGCATCCTATGTTTAATTCATTGGGTATGCCATCGCCGTCAATATCAAACTCGCCATTCGGGTCATTCACCGCGCCTGCAATGTAGTCGCCTTCAGCGGTTTTGGTGAGCGTATATCCGGTGTAGTGGCAGGAAGCGCATTCCTTATCGAACGATTTTGCCTTTGGAGGGTCT
>CAMTVV010000217.1:0-4289 GCA_947085305.1 uncultured Nitrospiraceae bacterium | reverse complement strand
CAGACTTTCTGTGGAGATACTGATCGCCTGAAGCTTTACGAATAGGAGTCATAGCCTTCGTCCAGAAATGATACGCATAAGAGCTGATAGTGCGGACAGCCTGTTTGAAAGAGACCTCGATCTTAAAAGCGTCAGGGTTGTCAAACAAAGTTCTGAGCTTAACCTTTTTACCATACAGCCTGGGGCGGCCCTTCTTCCTTTTACCTGAATCAAAATGGAACTGGCTAACCGCAATCTGTTAAAATGATCGAGAACTCGGTACTCTCAAGTCGGTATTCTCCACTTTTTATTCGGCATTTCTTGCACACCGCAGGCAAAAGGGTTTATTATGATTTAGCTCATACCATCAGTGTAATAATCTGATAAAATAGAAGTATGCTAAAGGAAGGATGTCCGGGAAGCAGTGAGATCAGGAACCCTTATCCTGAAGATATCCGGTGTTTCTGGTGCGAGACGAAGAACGAGATCTGGAGCGACGAGACCGAGGTGGTCTGCAAGGGCTGCGGAAAGACAGTCTCGAGGGATATCGGGTTTACCTGCTTACAGTGGTGTCCCGCTGCAAGGGAGTGCGTGGGCTCAGAGAAGTACGAAAGGATCATGAAGGCGGTGAAAAAATAGGGTGTAGCGTACAGGGTGTAGGAGGAGTTATGCACGCTAATCGCTGAACGCTGCATGCTTTTCGGTGTTCTCTGTGAACTCTGTGGTAAATTAGTGATAAGTAAAAGGTAACCAGTTGAAGGGGGATGTGTGAGGAGAAGGGCAGCGGTTGCAGGGCAGTTTTACCATGACTCTCCAGCCAAACTCAGTCATCAGGTTCAGCAGTACATCAACCACAATCTTCCAAAAGAACACGCCATCGGAATCCTTTGCCCCCATGCAGGACTCATATACTCCGGCGCGGTGGCAGGCGAAGTTTACTCCAGAATCAGCATACCTAAAACATTTATTTTGCTCGGTCCCAATCACACCGGACTTGGCGCCAGGATAGCCCTGATGTCCGAGGGCGAATGGGAAATACCCACGGGTCTCTTTTCGATTGATGAAAGACTTGGCCGGAGGATTCTCTCCAATACCCCCCTGGTCTCCAGCGACTCACAGGCTCACATATTTGAACATTCCCTTGAGGTTCAGCTTCCCTTTATCGCTTCCTTTTCAAAGGATTCAAAGATCGTGCCGTTGACTGTCATGTCAGCCACGCTGGAGGAATGCATGTCCCTGGGCGAGGCTATCGCCAAAGCCGTCAAGGGCATGGATTACCCGGTGGTGCTTGTGGCGAGCTCCGATATGAGCCATTATGTCTCCGATACCGTTGCCAGAAAAAAAGACAAAATGGCCATCGACAGAATCCTCGCCCTTGACCCGGAAGGTCTGTTCGAAACCGTAAGAAAAGAACATATCTCGATGTGCGGGTATTTGCCCGTTACCATAATGCTTTTTGCGGCAAAAGCCCTTGGCGCGAGGGACGCAAAACTTATAAAATACTCCACGTCAGGGGACGCCAGCGGCGATTACGACGCTGTCGTCGGCTACGCCGGCATTATTGTTTCATAGGGCAGAAACATCAGGGGTTCAAGGATTTAAGGGGTCGAGGGGTCAAGTGATTTTTCAATCCTGTTGACACTTTTCCATTCTTTTGTTTTTTCTCTTGAACCCTTGAATCCCTGCCCCTTGAACCCTTTTTGTGAGCTTCACTTTCCCCTTGCCCAAACACTATGCTTTCTGGTATAAATAAAGTAAGTTTAGATTGAGGGCAGTTTGCCTGCCCTGTTTGTGATGGGTGAAAAAAGTTGATCCGGCAAATTAGATCTTTTGGGAGTCAGCGTAAGGAGTACGGTGTGCATGCCGGGCATTCATTTGCCCGGAAGCCTGAAGTCTCTTTCAAGACACCCACCTATATCTTAGGCGGATCTAATTATTCACTTGCACGGCAGGGCGGGTTTATTTTGCGGGTTCTATTGACAGCTTTGCTTTTTGCGAGGAATTTAAATAAAAAAATAGAGGAGTCCGGCACAATGCCTCCCTTGATGAACGCCGACGACATTTCAGGCAGCCGGAAAGACCGAATTGTTCCGGAAGATTCCTTTAGATTACAGAGTTCACTCTCTCTTGCTATCCTCGCAATAGCATAATAGACACAGCTAACCCGCGCTCCCCTCAACGGAAAACTACTATGAAAGGGGGATATGTGCGATGATCGAAGTGTGGTATCTTCTCATTGCCGTCATAATCGGCATTTCACTTGGCGCAGTCCTGAGCCTTATTTACAAACGTTCCATCAAAACCCAGCAGTCAGCCCTGAAGCGGGAAAAAGAGAATATTATCGCCGAGGCAAAAAAGACCGCTGATATCATTAAGAAAGAAGCTGCAGTAGAGGCAAAAGACCTGGTATATCAGGCAAAATCAGAGGCGGAAAAAGAGATCAGGGAGCGGCGCCATGAACTGAATCAGCTGGACAAAAGGCTCAGGCAAAAGGAAGAAACCCTGGAGAAAAGGGTTAGTCAGGCAGAGAAAAGGGAGCACGAGCTCAACAAGAGAGAGAAAGAATACAACGTAAAGGAACGGGGGCTTCAGGACAAGGAAAACCAGCATTTGCAGATTATAAAGGATCAGGTGGCAGTCCTGGAAAGAGTTTCCGGCTTAAGCGCGGATGAGGCGAGGCAGGAACTCACAAGGAGAGTGGAAGAAGAGATGCGCTTTGAGATCTCAAAGCTTGCCAAGAAGATAGAGGATGAGGCCCGGGAAGGCGCCGAGAAGAAAGCAAAGGAGATTGTGAGCCTTGCGATCCAGAGGTATGCAGGCGACTATGTGGCTGACGGCACTGTGACGGCAGTAAGCCTCCCCAACGATGAAATGAAAGGAAGAATCATCGGAAGGGAGGGGAGGAACATTCGCGCCCTGGAAGCTGCCACAGGGGTGGACCTCATTGTTGATGACACCCCTGAACTCGTAACCCTGTCCGGCTTTGATCCTGTCAGGAGGGAAATAGCACGTATGTCCCTCGAAAGACTGATCGCCGACGGAAGGATACACCCGACCCGGATAGAAGAGATTGTTGAGAAGGTCAAAAAAGAAGTGGATGCCACGATCAAGGAGGAAGGAGAAAAAGCGGTCTTTGACCTCGGTCTCTCCGGCATACACCCCGAGATCATAAGGCTTCTTGGCAGGCTCAAATACCGGACATCCTATGGACAGAACATGCTCCAGCATTCCAGGGAAGTGGCCTATCTCGCAGGGATGATGGCCTCTGAATTGGGAGTTGACGTCAAACTGGCAAAGAGGGGCGGGCTCCTCCATGACATCGGGAAGGCCGTGGACCACGAAATTGAAGGCTCCCATCAGGAGATAGGCTCAAACATCGCAAAGAAGCACGGAGAGAATCAGAAGGTCATTAATGCGATCTATGTACACCACGGCGATGCAGAACCGACTACAGTAGAAGCTGCTCTTGTTGCAGCGGCAGACGCCCTCTCTGCTGCAAGGCCGGGAGTGAGAAGGGAGAGCATAGAAAACTATCTGAAACGTCTCGAAAAGCTGGAACAGATGGCGCTGTCATACAGCGGCGTGGAGAAATGCTATGCCATACAGGCGGGAAGAGAAGTAAGAATCATCGTGAAACCGGAAGATATCACTGACGAGATGGCGTCCATGCTTTCCCGGGACCTTTCGAAAAAAATTGAAGCTGAGCTGACGTACCCCGGACAGATTAAGGTCACCGTCATCAGGGAATCGAGATATGTGGAGTATGCGAAATAAGTCTGGCAATAGGGGATAGGTACTGGGTGATGGAGAGACATCATTATTTTGCCTATAACCGATAACCCATTACCTGATATGAAAATTCTTTTCATAGGCGATATCGTCGGCACGGTGGGAAGGGCAGCTGTCAAAGCCCTTCTTCCCGCGCTCATTGACCGTTACAAGATCGATTTCGTTGCGGCCAACGGTGAGAATGCCGCAGGCGGCTTCGGAATAACGGAAAAGATTGCATCCGAAATCTTTGGTTACGGCGTCAATATTATGACCAGCGGAAACCATATCTGGGACAAGAAAGAATCCATCCCCTATATCGCAAAGGAGCACCGGATCATCAGGCCGGTCAATTATCCCCCGGGTGTTCCCGGCTATGGCAGCGTGGTCACCACCCTTCCCTCCGGGACAAAGCTCGGCGTCGTCAACATCTCTGGAAGGGTCTTCATGTCAAACATCGACTGTCCCTTCAGGGTGGGAAGGGATGAGATCGAGCGCGTGCAAAAAGAGACAAAATGCATCAAGATCGGAAGAGCACACGT
>CAMTVV010000216.1:0-11285 GCA_947085305.1 uncultured Nitrospiraceae bacterium | reverse complement strand
CTCCTCTGGAGACTGGAAAAGAGAACCCTGAACAAAACCGTTCCCGTTCTTTTTTCTGACTGCCTGGATAATAGTTCGTGGGTCAATCCTTTCATGCACATGGAGAGAAACCGTAGGCACTTCAAAGGCAGTATGTTCGGCTTTGCCAGCCCACTGTAACGAGGGGTCTAAATGAGGATCATAGGCATATGTCTTTTTCCCGGTTTCCTTATCAGTCTCAGGCGTGACAAGACCGACAGGAGGATTGTTCAGCCTCTCTTTCCCCTTATGCTCATACTGCTCAATCGGTTTCCTGTCTGATTTCTTCCTTGCCATTCAAGTCCCGGCTCTTATATGTTTTTCCTCTTCGTTGTCCCCTAAATAATATAGTTTTAGACTACTTATTTCAATATCAATATAGGCTTTAAAACTTTTATTGTTTACAAATGGTATAATAAACCAAGGCCAAAGGCCTTTCAGTCGGGGGCGAAAGGGCTCGACGGGGGTTATGAGGCTCAGGTGGCATGTCGTGGCTCCATCACCACGTAAAAAGATGGAAACAAACACAAAAGCCAACAACGAACTGGCACTCGCTGCTTAACTAAAGCAGCGCGCTACTCTGGGATCGCCTGTGTTTCAGGGCTAGCGTCGGACAGCAGGCTGGCCTCGGGTAGGTCCCCTGAACCTGAGGTAAGATAAAGGGGGATGGGATGATGAAAAGCCCGTCTACCGGCGTTTTATCTTCCGAGATTGAAAAGGTAGAATACACATGTAGAAGCCTGAGAGTAGTACTTTCGGACGCGGGTTCGATTCCCGCCGCCTCCACCATTAACGCCATTGATAAAGACCGCTCCGCCGTTTCACTCCTCGTAATGACGCGCCTTCTTTTGCGTTTGCATTAGCAATAGTTTAGATATTAAGGGTCTCTTAATAAGGACTATTACTGATCAGTCTTCGAGAGAGGTGAGACCTTCCCTGAGGGCATATTTGGTAAGCTCGGCGATGCTGCGGATCCCCAGTCTCTCCATGAGCTGCAGGCGGTGTGTCTCCACTGTCTTTGTGCTCACCCTGAGGACAGAAGCGATCTCCTTTGTTGATTTGCCTTCAGCAATGAGCTGAAGCACCTCCCGCTCCCTCACCGTCAAAGCGGAAAAAACAGAGCCTTCTTCCTTTGCCGCGAGGTTCATATAATCCTTGATGATGAGATCCGCGATCGTAGGGCACAGGTAGGTATGGTTTGATGCCACGCTACGGATGGCACGTGCCAGTTCTTCAAAGGCGTTATCCTTCAGCAGATAGCCTGAAGCGCCTGCTTTGAGCATCTCCATAACAAATCGTCTGTCTGAATGCATGGACAGGGCAAGGACTTTAACCTGCGGATATTCGCCGGTGATGCGGCGGGTGGCCTCGATGCCGTTCATATCCGACATCGACACATCCATGAGGACTATATCCGGCAGGAGTTCTTTTACCATAGCCACCGTATCCCTGCCATTCTCGGCCTCGCCGAGAACCTGCATGTCCGGCTGCTTTTCGAGCAAGGCCCTGAGTCCCTCCCGCACGATCTTGTGGTCATCGGCAATGATGATCCGTATGCTCACAATACCCCCTTACGGCCCTTCTGCTTCAAGGGCGCCGTTATGGCGACCTGCGTGCCGTTACCGGGTTCCGATTTAACCTCAAAAAAGCCCTCAATACTTTCCAGCCTCTCGCGGATATTAAAAAGCCCAAAACCGAACCCGGCAACTTTACCCTCGGGTTTTATCTTTGCAGTGTCGAACCCCACCCCATCGTCTTTCACCACTACCTGTATATAATCGCCGTTTCTCTCGATTGACACATCTCCACGCCGCGCATGTGCGTGCTTGACGACATTGATCAGCAATTCCCGCACCGCCTTATAGAGAAAAATGCGGACTTCAGCATCCAGCGGCTTCGGCTGCCCGTCATTCCGGATGTCAATGAGGACGCCGTGCTTTGCCTGCATCTGTTCAGCAAGCCACTCCACGGCCGCCTCAAAGCCGATCTCGTAAAGGACCGGAGGACTGAGTTCAGATGTCAATGACCGCGTGTATTGAAGCGACTGTTCGATAAGCTCCCGGATTTCATCAATGGCAGCAGCGTGCTCATCCGACATGAGCAGTTCACGCAATGCTCCCAACTTAATTCTTGAAAGCGCAAGGCTCTGGCCGATAGTGTCATGCAGGTCTGACGCAATACGGCGCCGTTCCCGCTCCTCTATCAACGATAGTTCAGAGACAAGCGCGCGGAGCGACTCCTGATAGTTGCAAATCTCCTTCTCTGCCTGTTTGCGCCCGGTGATGTCTTCACTCACTGTTATGATACCTATCGGTATCCCCTTTTCATTCTTTACAGCAATGGATGTCAACTGGACCGGAAATGTCTCACCGTTTTTCCGGACATTTACGCTCTCCCGCCTACAGGTATCTATCTCGTACATTTGCGCAAATGTTATGGGCTTCCATAGCTCTGGAGGGGCGAACATCCTGGCGTTCCTGCCCATTACTTCTTCCACCGTGTATCCATGGATCTCCGCCTCGGCAGGATTTATGTATACAATCCTTCCCTCCGTGTCGCTGACGGTAATTCCGATGGGCAAGGATTCAACTGCCTTTTTCAACAATTGCAGTCTATCTTCCGATTCCCGCAGGGCCTGCTTCAGCCTGTACGTCTCCACGGTCTCGCGCAGCTGCACATTCTCCATCCGCAGTCTGCGTACTCCCAAGGCGCGAGCCAACAGGGGCGCCAGCATCCTGAACTCAAACGGCTTCACGACATAATCAAACGCCCCGACTTTCATCGCCTCCACAGCAGTCTGAATAGTGCCCTGCCCTGTTATCACGATGCCCACAAGGTGCGGGTCTAACTCCAGCGCTGCCTTCAGCAGGGCGACACCGTCCATTTCGGGCATCACCAGGTCTGTGAGGAGCAGGTCAAATGTTGCCTCCTTCATAATGTCCAGTGCGTCTTTGCCCGAAGCAAACCCTTTCACCTCGTAACCGGACATGGAGAGGAACTCGCACAGGGGTTCGAGAAATTCAGCATCATCATCATCAACGACCAGTAATCGTCCTGCATCCGGCCTTGTCACAGGCTTGTTTTTACTGCTCTGGATTGAGGTCATGTCTTCATTCGCCACGCACCACCTGAAACCCAACACTGCCTTGATTCAACGTTCATCTATAAAGAAGTTTAGTCGGATTCCGGGTTAGTTTCAACAATTATTTTCGAAGAAGTTGTCTCATTGGCCATTGTGAATCAATATTGCGAATCAATAAAGAAAAGATTAACTCTTATCTCGGGCTGCAAGCCGGGCAATTTGAATGGCTAAAGTTTTGGCTCCTTCGTCTTTAATTGCCCTGAAATGCCTCAAAAGTCTCATCTCCCCAGGAGGTGTGGCGGAATAAGGCAATATTTTTCTGCAACCGCAGGTGTTTCATCATACTCAAAGAAGCACGATATGGGCGCTGATAAAGCGTGAGCTATTATCTGGATATTCTCTACGTTGAGCTTGTTGGTCCCATTTTCATATCTCTGTATTTGCTGGTAAGTAACACCCAGAATCTCCGCAAGTCTTTCTTGAGAAATCCCAATATCTTTCCTTAGTTTTTTAATCCTCTCGCCAATCTCCCTGCTCGTTTTTATCTTCTTTTTCTGCATGGCAATCACTATACCAACCCCTCTATGATGCTTACTACTATGTAGATGTAAGTATTGCATTGACAAATACCATGCAAAAGGTGTATAAGAATTGGGGGGTTAAATACTATTTGCTATGTATGCCCGGGAAAGAGATATGCAAAAAGAACCTGATAAAGCTATAGAAGAATTTATTCTCAAGCATTTTTCCGAAACTACCCCTACCGCCGGAATTTTCTTTCACAAAGGGAAATGGTATGCCCCAAAATTCGGGCGGGAAACTCTTGAAATCCTCATCGAAAATCTCGGCATCCTCCTTGATAAGAAATGATGAAGATCCTTCGTCTATAATCACGAAGGCGTCTCCGTTGCTGTGTAAATTCCCTTAATCTCCCGACACCTTCCTGCTGCAGGGGCGAGGCGGCGCCTCGCCCTGTACTGATGCGGACGACCCACAAGACACAAAGAAGGGCGCTATTGCAAAACTCGGCTCAAATATGTGAAATTATAAACCATGCTAAAACTCGTAATGGCGTTGGCTGCCCTGGTCATCCTTTCAGTTTCCGGAACAGGACACCCGGCCGAAACAAAGATTCAAACCGGGGCGGCCCCCGGCGGGCCTGCAACAGACGTTTCCCTCAGATTCAGCAGGCACGAGGGCTTCAGCCGTATCGTCTTTGAAACAACGGATGAAGCCTTTATCAGGAACTCCAACGTCACTGCCGAGAAGAATCTGATAAAGATCCTCTTCCCCACAAGTCTCAATCTCAAGGCCCGGGGGAACGTGGACCTTGAGACCTCGCTGAAGGGGAACCTATACACCATAACAGTGAACAACCCCTTCAAGATCAAGGTTTTGAAACTGTCTTCACCTCCCCGGCTCTCCATAGACGTCATTGCTGCGGCGAAGGAAGAGGGCCGCAAACCTGTGACTGTGGAGGGAAGAGGCCCTGATATCATCCCCAATATCAGAGTCGTCCTCGACCCCGGTCATGGTGGGTACGAGGTGGGGCTTGTTTCCGGCGACCTCAGGGAAAAAGACTTCACCTTCTCCCTTGCCAGGTCCATGGAAGCAGCCCTTATTAAGAAAAATAGGACGGTATTTCTCACGAGAAAGGCCGACCAGTTCTTATCCATCACGGACAGGGCGATATTCGCTAACCAGAAATCTCCCGATGTGTTCATCAGCATCCACCTTTCTTCGGCAAATGATTTCGTCATTTATACCCCTGCGGCAGAGCCGGCATCTCAGGACTCTGCTGGTGAACTGTACGGCCTGATGTCCCGCCAGAGACTGTATACGGAAAAAAGCAAGGCCCTCGCAGAGGGGTTGGGAAACGTTCTCAAGGAAGAGTTTAAGAGAGATATCATCTTCAGAAAAATGGAGCTGCCCCTGCTCGCTTCTGTGGGAGCCGCTTCTGTGATGGTGGAGCTGCCCATTGCCGTTGCATCGGACCAGTCCTCGAAAACAAAGATTGCAGAAATCCTGTTAAAGGGAATCGCCTCCTATGCCGGCCAATAAAAAGAGAATCCTGTTGATCCTGGTCTTTATCCTCCTTTTCCTGGGGGGGATTGCCGGGGGGTTTTTTTACTTTTCACAACTTTTCGGTTTCAAGCAGACTGTGGAGACCGTTCCCCAGGAAGTGAAACAAGGAGAAGACGCCTCCTTTGTGCGCGTCTATTATCCGTCCGAAGGCCGTCTCATCATGGAAGAGCGGAGAGTGAGGAGGCAGGTTGCTGTAACAGCAATTGCAGAGGAGATCGTGGGAGAATTTCTCAAAGGACCCTCCAACACGGCAAAATCGGCTGTTCCCCCAGGCACGAAATTGCTCGGGGTCTATTACGGCAGTGACGGCATTCTCTATGTGGACCTTTCGGATGAATTCAGGAGAAACTTTCAGGGAGATGCATTGAATGAATTTTTGCTCCTCAAAGGGCTCTATGACAGCATTATTTCGAATGTCACCGGTGTTGATGATGTGAAGGTCATTATTGAGGGAAAGGAAATAGAGAGCATCGGCGGCCATTTTCTTGCCCTTTATCCCCTGAAGAATATGCTTGCAGAGGTCAAATAACCTATGAATGACCGGCCCATCGGAGTATTTGATTCAGGGATAGGAGGGCTCACGGTCCTCAAGGAGATAATCAGGGAATTATCCGGGGAGAGCACAGTGTATCTCGGCGATACCGCCAGGGTTCCCTACGGGATAAGGTCGGCCGAGACAGTGACGCGCTACTCATTCGAAAACACCGGGTTTCTCGTGGCAAAGGGCATAAAACTCCTTGTAGTCGCCTGCAATACCGCGTCGGCGGTCAGTCTTGACGCCATAAAAGAGAAGGTCTCCATTCCTGTTATCGGGGTTATCGAGCCGGGGGCAAAGGCTGCGGTCATGGCAACGAGAAACAAAAGGGTCGGGGTTATCGGCACAGAAGCCACGGTGAACAGCAACGCTTATTCCAGGATAATAAAGTCCATCGATCGCGCCGTTGAGGTCTTCAGCCTCCCCTGCCCGCTCTTTGTCCCTCTGGCAGAAGAAGGTTTGATCGACGACGAGATCACCGCCATGGTCGCCGCGAGATACCTGGGGAATCTTAAGGACAAAGGGATTGACACCCTGGTCCTCGGCTGCACCCATTATCCGCTGCTGAAGGGCGTCATTTCGAAAGTCATGGGCCACGGCGTTGTGCTCATCGATTCCGCCATAGAGACCGTCAGGGAGATAAAGAAATTGTTACGGGAATACGGCATTGAAGGGATATCTCCAGGCGCCGGGGGGACCGGGACCTCTCCGTCGCGGAGGTTCTACGTGACAGACGCAACAGATCGGTTTATCAAAGTCGGTGAGAGTTTTCTGGGCCGGAAGATAGAACATATTGAAAAAATAAACGTGGGAGGCAGCTGATGAGGCCTGACGGCAGAAAGAGCGACCAGTTAAGAGAGGTAAGGATAACGCGGAATTTCCTGAAGACCGCAGAGGGTTCGGTGCTCCTGGAGATGGGCGATACAAAAGTCTTATGCTCGGCTACCATTGAGGACAGAGTCCCTCCCTTCCTGAAGGACCAGAAAAAGGGATGGGTCACCGCGGAGTACGGCATGCTTCCCCGTTCGACACAGACAAGAATGATGAGGGAGTCGGTAACAGGCAAAATCGGGGGCAGGACCCACGAGATCCAGAGGCTTATAGGAAGGGCCCTCAGATCAGTGACCGACCTCGCAGGCCTTGGGGAGCGAACCGTATGGATAGACTGTGATGTGATACAGGCTGACGGCGGCACGAGGACAGCCTCTATTACCGGGGCATTCCTCTGCATGGCAGACGCCCTAAACAGCGCCATAAGAAACGGGACCATAGAGAGAATGCCGCTTACCGGTCATCTTGCTGCTGTGAGTGTCGGCATCGTGAACGGCGAACCACTCCTTGACCTCTGTTACGCAGAGGATTCAGCAGCAGAGGTGGACATGAACATAGTCATGACAGGAAGCGGACAGTTCGTGGAGGTGCAGGGGACCGCGGAAAAAACTCCTTTCTCCAAAAAAGGCCTCGAAAGCCTCATCACTCTTGCGGAAGAGGGGATCAAGAAACTGATTTCGATCCAGAAGGAACACCTGAGCAAAGACACGCTTTTCAGGTTTTAACCCTTTTTTAATAGAGCAGCGGTATGGTAAAATAAAGCACACATGCCGACAAGTCGGCACAAAGGTGGATGAAAATGTCATTCCCGCTTGTCGGGTTTGTCATTCCGACTTGTTCGGAATCATTCTGAAGAAAGATGCTGGACAAGCCAGCATGACAGATGAGAAAAAGATTGCGGACAAGCCGTAATGAGAGCGAGAGGTATTTTCAGGTGAACAACGGAGGTTTGCACATTGAATAGCGTTTACAGAAGTCTCTTTATCTGGCTGATGATAGGATTGATCATGATCCTCCTGTTCAATCTGGTCAGCACGCCGAAAAAAATGGACGACGAAATCATCTTCTCCGAGTTCATGACCAAAGTCGAGGCTGGAGAGGTTGATGAAGTGGTGATAAAGGAGAACCTCATTACCGGAAGGCTCAAGGAAGGGAAGAAGTTTAAGACCTACTCTGCAGGCTATCCTGAACTCGTGAGGGAGCTGAGGGCAAAAGGTGTCAAGATAGCTGCAAAACCGCCCGAACAGAACCCCTGGTACGTGACTTTCTTCTTCTCATGGGGACCGATCATCTTCCTCGTCCTTATCTGGATATTCTTTATGCGCCAGATGCAGACAGGCGGAAACAAGGCCCTTTCCTTTGGAAAGAGCAAGGCTCGCCTGGTCTCCGACAAAGCGGTAAAGGTGACCTTTGCAGATGTTGCCGGCGTCGAAGAGGCAAAGTCGGAGGTACAGGAAATCATCGATTTTCTTAAAGACCCCCAGAAGTTTTCGAAACTGGGAGGGAAAATGCCGAAGGGCGTTCTCCTGGTCGGTTCGCCCGGTTCAGGCAAGACACTCCTTGCCAAGGCCATAGCAGGAGAAGCGGGGGTCCCGTTCTTCAGCATCTCGGGCTCGGACTTTGTGGAGATGTTCGTGGGTGTGGGCGCTTCCCGCGTCAGGGACCTCTTTGAACAGGCAAAGAAAAGCGCTCCATGTATCGTATTCATTGACGAGATCGATGCAGTGGGACGGCATAGAGGAGCCGGACTGGGCGGCGGTCATGACGAGCGGGAACAGACCCTTAACCAGCTCCTGGTGGAGATGGACGGTTTCGAAGGGACAGTGGGCGTTATCATCCTCGCCGCAACCAACAGGCCTGATGTGCTTGACCCTGCGCTTTTGAGGCCGGGGAGATTCGACAGACAGGTTGTGGTTCCCCTCCCTGATGTGAAGGGAAGACTTGAGATACTGAAGGTGCATACGAGAAATATACCCCTTGACAGCGACGTGAACCTCGAGGTCATCGCAAGGGGAACGCCTGGTTTCTCAGGAGCGGATATTGCAAACCTTGTGAACGAAGCTGCCCTCCTGGCGGCAAGGAAATCAAAGTCCAAAGTGGATATGCCGGAATTTGAGGCTGCAAAGGACAAGGTGCTCATGGGTGTTGAGCGGAAGAGCATGATCATCAGCGAGGAGGAAAAGAAGAATACGGCATATCACGAGGCAGGACATGCCCTTGTGGCAAAATTGACCCCGGGGACAGACCCCATACACAAAGTGAGTATCATACCCAGGGGAAGGGCCCTTGGCGTTACGCAGCAGCTCCCCATAGATGACCGCTATACATATTCAAAGGACTATCTTCTCAAGACCCTGAATGTCCTCCTGGGGGGAAGGGCTGCAGAGGAGCTGGCCCTTCACCATATGACCACCGGCGCCGGAAATGACCTTGAGCGCGCCACAGACCTGGCGAGGCGGATGGTGACCGAATGGGGCATGAGCGAAAAACTCGGCCCGCTCACCTTCGGGAAAAAGGAGGAGCAGATATTCCTCGGCAGGGAGATCGCAAGGCACAAGGACTACAGCGAAAAGATCGCGGAAGAGATCGACGAAGAGGTGAGACACCTTGTCACCGGCGCCTACGAACAGGCCAAGAAACTTCTCTCTCATAATTACGATATCCTGGAGACCTTTGCGAAGATCCTCCTTGATAAAGAGACCGTAGACGGACATGATATGGACCGCATGATCGAGGAGATAGGAGGGCACAAAGCCGCTGAAGGTGAAGTGAAGTCGGAAGTTCAGGTTCAGGTCTCAGGTCTAGTGTAGTGTCTCATAAGTAACTTCACGCCTCTTGCCATTCCGTTCACTCAAAACCGAAGTTTGTGTTCTGTCATGCCCGAGGGCCTTAATCGGGCATCCAGGGTTTCCGCATGGAAACGGGAATTTATGGCCTTATCCGGCGCCGTGCTTCCGCAGGAACAAGTCTGGTTCCCCGTCCCCCGGTCTGACTCGACCTCGTTTTTTCCAAAAAAACATTTCAAGAAAACTCTTATCGCTGGATTTAGGAATAGAAAATGTTAGAATAGAAGCGGGAGATTGTCCATTGAAAATTAAGGGCATCATTTGGTTTGATGATATTATTGAGAAACTTATCCAAAAACACAATGTTCAACAGCATGAAGTCAGAGAGGTATTGGTTAACATGCCTCGTTTTAGATTTGTTGAAAAAGGACATCGTGCAGGAGAGAATCTTTATGCAGCAATGGGGCAAACGGATAGTGGTCGTTACCTCATTATATTCTTTGTTTATAAAACAGACAAACGTGCCTTAATTCTTTCGGCACGTGACATGACAAAAGCAGAAAGGAAACTATATGAGAAAACATAAGAGTACATTATCACAGGCAACATCCTACAAGGAAATCGGAGAGTTTTGGGATACGCATGATTTATCTGATTTTTGGGATAAGACTAAAGAAGCACAATTTGATGTTGATATTGAGTCCGAGGTTATTTATTACGCAGTGGACAGAACACTATCGGAAAAAATTCAGTCTCTCGCACAGAAAAGAGGTGTTACCGCTGATACCCTGATTAACCTTTGGGTTCAGGAAAAACTTCAAGAACAAAAAACATAAAAAAGGGCGCAACAAACTGCGGACAGAGGTTGAAGTAGGGAGAGGAATCTATTGCAAGCGGAGATAGAATACGGATAATGAAACTTGAATGGCGAAACTTTTCCCTCGATCTCTCGCAAAAAACCCATATCATGGGAATTCTCAATGTCACACCTGATTCTTTCACTGACGGCGGCATCTTTTTCCAGAGGGACTCTGCCATCGAGCACGGTCTCAGGATGGC
This sequence comes from uncultured Nitrospiraceae bacterium, assembly GCA_947085305.1. Classification (GTDB taxonomy): domain Bacteria; phylum Nitrospirota; class Thermodesulfovibrionia; order Thermodesulfovibrionales; family UBA9159; genus JAMCQB01. The sequence goes on along the minus strand of CAMTVV010000216.1, from coordinate 889 downwards.
GGAAGACGGCGCAGACATCATCGACATCGGCGGCGAATCCACAAGGCCAGGCTCCGATCCGGTGGGATACGAAGAAGAGGTCAGACGGACAATCCCGGTCATTGAAGAACTGTCAAAGAGGGTGAACATCCCTGTATCCATCGATACCTATAAGGCTGATGTTGCGAAAAGGGCTCTGGATGCCGGCGCATCCATGGTGAACGATATAAGCGGACTGAGATTCGACCCTGAAATGGCCGGGGTTGTGGCTGAACATAAAGTGCCCGTTGTGCTCATGCACATTAAGGGTACACCTATGAACATGCAGGTCAATCCTGAATATGAAGCCCTCATACCCGAGATTCTGGACTATTTGAGGGCCGGCATAAGGCTGGCTGTGGATGCTGGAGTGGGGGAAGATATGATCATCATTGACCCGGGCATCGGTTTCGGCAAAACATTTGAGCATAATCTCGATATACTGAAGAACCTCCGTGAGTTCACACTCCTCGAAAAACCCGTTCTCATCGGCCCTTCAAGGAAGGCATTCATAGGAAAGATCCTCGGCAATGCTCCTGCATCAGAACGCATGGAAGGGACTGCTGCAGCAGTGGCCGTCTCCATCATGAACGGCGCCAATATGGTGAGGGTCCATGATGTGAAGGAAATGGTGAAGGTCGCAAAAGTTGCTGATGCGATAAAACGGGGAGTTATCCAGGAATCCCTCTGAGTAATCGTCTTTGAAATGGAGCGTAATAAGCTATTTCTCATGTCAAGACCTGACACGGACGGAATTCGCGAGGAACCCGCTGGTGGGAATCCCGCGCTTCTATGGTAGCATAACACCGAAAAATAGACATAGAACTTTCCAAAAGTTTCCCCTCCCCCTCGCCCCCTCCCGCAAGGGGAG
>CAMTVV010000215.1:0-4363 GCA_947085305.1 uncultured Nitrospiraceae bacterium | reverse complement strand
CTTGCATCAATCAGAAGCCTCACCCTCTGGTCATACCATGACATCGAGGTGCTGCTGTAAGGACGGCCGATTGCAGCATTGGCTGTTCCGGCGGGGTTTGTGATATTGTCCTCATACCAGCCCCTTATCCTGAGCTCGCCTTCGATCTGGATCTCTGTGCCTTTCACTCCAACAACCGCAGTTGTCTCCGCCGGTATCTCGGCATGGATCGCAAAGGCGCTAGCTGCAAAGCCGAGCACAAGCATCATGCTTAAAACTAATACCAAATACTTTTTCATTTTCTCTCCTTCACTTCCCAAACCATTTTAGAGCAGTAGAACAGAAGATCAGTAGAGCAGTAGTTTTTAAATTTTTTACTGCTGCTCTGTTGCGCTATTGCGCTGCTGCTCTTTTTTCGATTTGGTTCAGTATTTGTCCCGTCAAAGACGGACTGTGAGCTCAAAATTCACTGCCTTTCTGCTTTCTCGTCTTTTCCCCCGCTATCACCTCCCCCTCTGCAACAGTCTCTGCTGTTTTAATCGCCTGCAGCTCTCTTCATGAAAGCTGCGCCCAATAAAGCTTATTAAAGCTTATAACTATATATCATTTCATGCTCCCTTTGTCAAGAAAAAAACACTGCGCGCTCTACTTAATTTTGTTGTTGAGTTTTGAGCAATAAACATGCCATAGCAGACCCGGTGAAAAAGCAGGGATTTCAGCGGAAAGAGGGCGCAAGACCTGTGTTGTTTTTACAACACGGTGTGGAATAGTAAGACAGTGCGCTGCCCCTTCGTGCCCTGTCATGGTGTAATTGTGGTAATATAGCGCATTAACAAGGTAAAATAATCTCACCCGTTATGGGAAAGACATGGAAATATGATTTCGACATTGCCAAATACAGCAGGGCAATAGAAGAGCGCCCTGATAATTACCGCGCCTATAATAACAGAGGCATCGTCTATCTCAAAATGGGCATCTATGACCGCTCCATCGCTGATTTTAATAAGGCGTTGGAATTAAAGCGTTCATATGATATTGCCTATGTAAACAGGGGGACCGCCCACCAGGCAATGAATGCCTATGAGCTTTCGATAGCCGACTTCAGCGCAGCCGTTGCCCTAAACCCGCATAACAGCATGGCATATAACAACCGCGGGTTCACCTTTATCCTCATGGGGAAATATGAAGAGGCTGAAAGGGATATCCGCAAGTCCCTCGAGCTCAGTCCGAACAATATCTATGCATTGAACAGCATGGCAGAACTCCATGCGGCAATGAACAACGCTTCTGAGGCGTGCAAATGGCTGCACATGGCCATAGAAAAAGGGTACAACGACTGGTCGTATATAAAGACCTCGAAAACCTATGACAATGTCCGAAATTCTCCGTGCTTCAAGAAATTGATATACGGAAAGTAATGCGCTCCCCTCTGAAAATAGTCCACAGGGCCGTTCTGAAAGAACTGGCGGTCACTTTTTCGCTGAGCCTCATATTTCTCAACTTCATCCTTATGATGGAAAAAGTGCTGAGGCTGAGCCGTATGCTTTCAGGAGTCGGGGCATCCGTGTCCGATATGGCAAGAATCGTTTTTTATCTGCAGCCGCAGCTCATGCTCCTCACCATACCCATGTCCCTCCTCCTGGCAACGCTGCTGACCTACGGCAGGCTGAATGCCGACAATGAATTGACCATCCTTAAGACTGCGGGGATGTCCTTCAGGGGAATTTCCTTGCCCGTGCTTCTGTTCGGGTCCCTCTGCTTTGTCATGGGACTCCTCGTGAGTTTCTCTCTCGGACCCCTCGGCGCGGCCAAGGTGAGAGATACCCTAGCGCGCATCGTTACGCAGAAGGCGCCCATGGCTATTGAGGCCGGCATATTCAATACGGCGTTCAGGGACATCGTCATCCTCGTTCGGGATAAACCCGCGCCTGATGAGCTGCAGGGGATTTTCATCTATGACAACAGGAACCGGAAAGAGCCGAAGGTTCTTTCGGCAAGGGAAGGCAGGGTTTACGCGGACAGGGAATACAATCTTTCCCTGTACATGAAGGACGGCTTTATCCATATCGTAAGGCCCGGGGGCTCAACCGAGATATTCTTCAGCGGCTATAACCTTTCGCTGAATCTCTCCGTGGAAGGACCCGCAAGGAAGAACAGCGAGCTGACACCCCGGGAACTCCTCAAAGAGGCGGAGGGGAAAGAGCCGAAAGAGAAGATACCCTTCTTTTTGGAGCTGCACAGGCGATTGTCGCTGCCGTCACTCTGTCTGCTCCTCATGTTCCTCGGGCCGCCCCTCTCTCTGCTCTCCGGGAAGGCGGGAAGGCTCGGGGGGCTCACCATCGGCATCGGAGTTTTTACTGTTTTTTATATAATGCTGGTGTACGGTGAGAATATGGCCCGAACCGGAAAAATTCCCCATTATATCGGCGCATGGCTCCCCACGATCATCATCGGCATCTCTTCCCTCCTGGCATTCAGGAAGGCAGGCGCCCGGTAATGAAACTTACATGCCGACAAGTCAGCACAAAGGTGGATGAAAATGTCATTCCCGCTTCTTTTTCTGTCATTCCGACTTGTTCGGAATCCCTCTTAAAAAAAGATTCTGGACAAGCCAGAATGACAAACGGACAAGCCGCAATGACAGCGAGAGGTATTTTCAGGTGAAAATAATCCAGCGGTACTATCTCAAGGAATTTCTGAAACTTTTCGCCATTATCGCATGCGGCCTCGGCCTCACCTTCAGCCTGATGGAGCTTATCAACAGGATCAATGACTTCATTCCCAACAGGCCGTCCATGAGTGCTCTACTTCTGTATTCCGGGCTGAATCTGCCGCAATATCTGCGTTACCTTATGCCAATGGCAGCGCTTATAAGCGGTCTGTTCGTCTTCGGCCAGGCAGCGAGGAAAAAGGAGACCACGGCAGTTAAGGCCTCCGGCGGCAGCATTAAGGCCCTCCTCATGCCCTTTGTTTATTGCGGGGTACTTCTGAGCATGGCCGGTTTCTTAATAGGTGAGTTTGTTGTCCCCGATTTTTTGAGAAGGGCTCACCTGCTCAAGGATACCCTCGCCGGGAAAGAAAATGTTCTCACCTTTAAAGAGGGAAGCGTCTGGATGAGAGCAAAGGGCGCCATCGTCAAGATAGACCTGTTCCTCCCTGACAGGGGTGTCGTCCAGGGGGTGAGCATCATGAAAATGGACGATTACATGCTGACGGAACGGCTCGAAGCGGATTCCGCCGAATGGAAGCCTGCGTGGGGGGCAGCGGAAGACCCGAAAAGGGGAATCTGGTATCTCAGGGGGGTAACTGAATACAAGATTAAGGACGGCACTGTAGCGACGTATAAGGAGCTTCAATCCGATATCATCGATTCCCCCGACATCTTCAGAGAAGGTATGCAGAAGCCCGAAGAGATGAATGTGAGAGAGCTCGCGGCATATACGCAGCGATTAAAAAAGGCGGGGTTCAGAAATACCAAGCTCACGGTGGACATCCATTCGAGAATCTCATATCCTCTTATCAACCTCATTATGCTTGTCCTCGGCATTGCATTGGCGTCGAAAGGACACATGGGGAGCGGCCTTATCACCGCAGCCCTCGGGATATTTATAAGTCTTCTCTATTGGGTGGGGTACACGGGGGCCCTATCCATGGGATATGCAGGCATCCTGCCGCCCTTTGTCGCAGCCTGGCTCATGCCGGTTCTCTTTGGCGGCGCAGCAGTTTATCTGTTTAGGACAATACCAGAATAAAAAATAAAAGGGCCACAGGATTCAAGGGTTCAAGGGTTCGAGTATCTTTCACCCCGGCGAATCGGCGGAGACGGACACTTGAATCCGTGCCCCCTTGAACCCTTCCCCGTCACTCTGCTTTCTCACTCATACCCCCAGAGCGAAGGGCCGCTGCCTTTGACATTCGTTACATACGCCCTGACTTCCCCCCGGTAAACCTTATGCAGGAGCCTCGCCAAATCTCCCACACTGTACCGGACTGCATCAACCTGACTCACCGGCATCACTTCCATGGTGGTGTTGGTGATAAAAACCTCCCTTGCCCCATAGAGGTCATCCTTCGTGAACTCGCCCTCCTTCACCCTGAAGCCCTCCCTCCCCGCAAGGTCAAGAACAATATTTCTTGTGATGCCGTCGAGGATCCCGCATTCGACGGACGGGGTGCAGAGAACATCATCCAGGGAAAAGAACAGGTTGCTGATCGTGCCTTCAGCGAGATGACCGGCGGCATTCACCATGATGGCTTCATATGAGCCCGCTTTTTTCGCCTCGAGCTTCGCAAGGATATTATTCAGAAAATTCAGGGATTTAATCCGGGGGTTTATGGCCTCTTTCAGGTTCCAGATCGGAAGAGCGTCGTGTAGGGAAAGAGT
>CAMTVV010000214.1:0-2888 GCA_947085305.1 uncultured Nitrospiraceae bacterium | reverse complement strand
TTCACTTCCATCCTTGACACTTCTTTAAGCCGCCTTTGTTCATTCACCCATTCCATTAAAAGCTTATGATCATCAGGTTTCGCCACAAGTATGTAGTTCATTGCGGCAGCCTTCACTTCTTCTATCAAAGGCTGCTTGCCGTGAAGACTGTCTGCCGTCACGATTATCTTTAATTTGGTATGTGACGCCCTTATCTTTTTTATCAGCCTCTTGCCTGCCTTTACCTCGCAGTCCTGCTTTCCGTTTCCATCCGTGTTTCTTACCGCCTCAGGCGCAAGCGGTATCACCTGCCTCATGTCAGGATGCACCAGAGCTGCCTGCACTATCTGATGCTCATATCTTGTCTTGCCTTTCTTGCTTTCTTTCCTCAGGCATCCGGGACAACTTATCTTCTCCGAACCGAAATACCCTGAACCGTCAAATGCCGCAAGATAGGCGTCTCCCAAGAAACGATACTGCTCAAGATGTCTACCCCTCTGTAAGGCCCCAAACCAGTCTTCAAATACCGCTTCAAACTCCGCACTCTCCACCTCGTCTATTACTTCTTTCATCTGACTGTCCTTGGGTATGCTCTGTACCTGAAAAAGTGTCCTCAAGTTGTTATTATGTGTTCCGTTCTCTAAACTCTTCTGAAACTGAAGTATGGAGGGATCCTGAAAATACATCATTGCATAACAGGACATAAATACATCATGGATGGAATGGTTTACTTTCGCGGCTTGACGATGGTCGGATATGCTTTCCAGCCTATCCGACAGCGTCCTGCGTAACGCACTGAATGATAGATGTTTCTTGGTATGCATGTCTGTGAAGAAAACATAGCATACCTCTATACAGAAAATCTAGTGTGTCAATTTTGCAACACTCCGCCTGTCTTTGCCGTGTCCTTTCCTGCCATCGCACCTCCTTTTACTTGAAAAAGAGGCAGTATAGCATCACTTGGAATAGGACATTTCTATTGTGGCAAAAGCGGACATTTCTATTTTGGTATTACAAAAAACTTCATAGGGTTGAATTTTACGCACCAGGTAAGTTAAGCTATTTTGTTAAATATTACAATCCTTTTCTGGAGGTTGTCTTTATGGCAAAGAGGGTAAAAAAATACGTCTATTTCTTCGGCGCTGGAAAAGCGGATGGAAAGGCCGAGATGAAGAATCTCCTGGGAGGAAAAGGAGCTAACCTTGCAGAGATGGTTAACCTCGGAATTCCGGTTCCTCCCGGCTTTACAATATCCACGGAGGTCTGTACTCTCTATTATAAGAACAACCGAAAATATCCCAAAGAACTCAAAAAGCAGGTGGACGACGCCCTGGCCAGGGTTGAAAAGATCATGGTCAAGAAATTCGGCGACCCTGTTAATCCCCTTCTTGTTTCGGTGCGTTCGGGCTCACGGAGTTCCATGCCGGGCATGATGGAGACGGTTTTGAATGTCGGCCTCGCCACAAAGACGATACCGGGGCTTGTAAAAAAGACGAACAACGAGCGTTTTGTCTTCGATGCCTATCGCCGGCTGCTCATGATGTATTCCGATGTGGTCATGGAGAAGGCGGCGGGGATAGAGCCTGCCGAAGGGGAAGGGATCCGCCGGAAGCTCGAGCATGCCCTGGAGAGGATGAAGAAAGAAAAAGGATACACGAGCGATACACAGTTAACAGTGGATGAACTGAAGATCCTTTGCGATGAGTTCAAGGTGATCATCAAACATACCCTTAAGAAGGACTTCCCCGATGACCCTCAGGAGCAGCTGTGGGGCGGCATCGGCGCTGTATTTCAGTCATGGATGGGAAAGCGCGCGGTATCATACCGCAGGATCGAAAAGATTCCCGAGGACTGGGGGACAGCGGTGAATGTCCAGTCCATGGTTTTCGGGAATACGGGCGATAATTCGGCCACAGGAGTCGCCTTTACCCGCAATCCCGCAACGGGGGAAGACATGTTCTTCGGAGAGTGGCTCCCCAATGCGCAGGGTGAAGACGTTGTTGCCGGTATCAGGACGCCGAACCCGGTGAACAAGGAGGGCAAGACCGAGGATACGAGGCATCTTCCCTCGCTTGAGGAAGCGATGCCGCAGCTCTATAAGCAGCTCTTTGCTATCCAGAAGAAGCTCGAAAGACATTATAAGGACATGCAGGATATCGAATTCACCATTGAGGACGGCAGGCTCTGGATGCTCCAGACGAGGGTAGGGAAGCGGAACGGCCAGGCAGCCATACGCATGGCGGTTGAGATGGGAAAACAGAAGCTGATTTCAAAAGAGACTGCGATCCTGCGTGTGAAGGCAGACCATCTGGACGAGCTCTTGCATCCCAGCGTTGCGCCGGTTGCGGAGAAGAAGGCGGTGGAACTGGCAAAAGGGTTGCCTGCGGGGCCGGGCGGCGCTGTCGGAAGAGTAGTTTTAACAGCGGATGATGCAGAGGCATGGGCAAAGAGGGGCGAGAAGGTGATACTTGTGAGGCACGAGACCTCTCCTGAAGATGTTCACGGAATGCATGCAGCAGAGGCCATTCTTACAGCAAGGGGGGGAATGACAAGCCATGCAGCCCTCGTTGCAAGGGGATGGGGCAAATGCTGCATAGTAGGCTGTTCTGCCCTTAATATAGATGTCCACAAGAAAGAAGTGCATGTAAACGGTAGAACCCTCAGAGAGGGGGACTGGATAACCCTTAACGGGACAATAGGCCGCGTATATGAAGGCAAACTTGATCTATTGCCTGCTGACCCGGACCATAATCCATGGTACAAAGAGCTTATGAAATGGGCAGACCAGTTCAGGACATTAAAGGTCAGGACAAATGCTGATACGCCTGAGGATGCTACTACTGCGAGAAACTTTGGTGCTGAAGGCATAGGCCTTTGCAGGACAGAGCATATGTTCTTCGGCCCTGACA
>CAMTVV010000213.1:0-6025 GCA_947085305.1 uncultured Nitrospiraceae bacterium | reverse complement strand
GGAATGTAGTGCCAGAGCCTGTAACAGTGGTAGAGCCTGCTGTTACGCTTACTGTTCCTGTTGTATAATTCGGCCAGTTAGCATTGTATGCTATGGTCTGCCCGAGCGCGTTCGCTGTTGCATTGCCCATCCTTATGGGCTGGTTCTTGCCCGGGGCAAACAGCGCATGGTGCGCATAGTTGTCGGGGTCAAAGTCCTTGCCGATATCTGTCGCAACGCCTACGGCATTCCATGTATCATAGGCAGAAGGATACTTGCTCGGCACATTTATGCCGCTCGGCTCAGAACCGAAAGCCCATGTGGAATGGCACTTGAGGCATATCTCATATTCAAACTCTATCTCGGTCTTTGTTGCGTAGGTTGTGCTCCTCATTGTGGCATCCGGCGCGGCTAAATTGCCGATCCCGGCGCGACCAGTCTCGATGTTTGGTTCAACGACATTTTTTACCCCTCTCAACGCATCTGCTATCCGGGGCGGTTTGTAGATGTAATACCCTGTGCCGGCTCCGGGGTTTGCCGTTATCCATGCAGTCCCGACTGTGAGTGTATTGCCGGACGCTCCGGTTATTTTTCTCACCTGGCCTGCTCCCGGACCGGATACTGTCTGCACATAGAGGCCCACAAGAGCAGCAGAGAATGTTCTCGAAGTATCAACAAGGGTAGTTGCCGTGCCGCCGGTTGCAGAGCCGCCGTCCGTCCATACGGCAGAGGAGATGGTGAATGTGTCCCCCGCAGCCAGAGCAGTGCCCCAGTTGCCGACTATGGTCAGCACATTAGCCGTATTGCTCGCAATGTATCTTGCCTGGCCCCTGGTTGATGTGGTGATATTAACGAGATAACCTTTCCATCTGTCTGTAGGCCAGTTGGGAGTTCCGCTTGCAGTGAGAGTAGTCGCGGTTGAGCTTGAGACGGCGCCTGTTGTCTCTGCGCCGACACCCGGCCTGGTCGCATGCGGGTTGTGGCAGTCTTCGCATTCAACGTGCCTGTTTGCAGAGGTCATCCAGCCTGAGGTCTGGCCTTCGATCGGTTTGTGCCTGCCTGTCCAGGCTGCTGTATCAACATCATGCCTTGCGCCTATCTTATATGTAACGCCAGCTGCAGGGGCTGAAGGAAAGGCTGCGGTCACTGTCACCGTCCACGGCGCCGCTCCGGTATTTGCGGTTATCCTTCTGCTCTGACCGGCAAGTGCGCCTGAGGTTATCTCGAATGAGTAGCCGACCCATTGGTTTGCGGTCCAGCCCGGCGTGCCGGCAATCTGAATTACCGTAGTACTTGAAGCAGTAGTTGGATGTGTTGTGCCGGTCGGTGTCATGAAGTCTCTCCAGATGAGCTGTGTCCCCGCAACCATATCCCGTGCATTGTAGTAATCCCTGTTAGCCGTTCCCTTCGCAGGGCCTCCGCCCGGGCTGGCGAGGTTCCCGGTCTCTGTTGACCTGCTGTGACACCTGTAGCAGAAGTTCTGCTCAAGCGGATCTACCGGAGTTGTAATGCCAAGAGATGCGATGAGCCTTCTTAAGGTGGAGTCATGGGTTCCGAGATTCGTTCCGGTATAGAATTGGGCTGTCTCGCCGTTCTGCGCGTCATGGCACTTTGAGCAGTTGGCATTAAAGGTTGCAGCGCCTGTCTTTGTGGTGAGCGCAACATTATACTGGTGCGCCGAGGCCGCATAATCCGCAGCCGTTATCGCAGGGGTTTCCGTCGAACCGGCCTCGGTAAGCCGCCTTGCGGTATCCTTTAAAAGGGTTGTATTGTGGCAGCTTATGCAGATGCCTCCGGCGCCCGCTATATAATCCGTATTTGTGTATCCTGAAGATACATCCGGAGCTGTGCCTATTGCGGTTCTCAAATTCATCGCCCTCGGCTGGGTTAACGCTGCATTCGTGTTCATCCTGTTCGAGAATATGTTGTGCTTCACATGGCACATAAGGCACGTCCTGCTTGTGGGGTTCGTGCCGGTTGACCAGTGGCCCTGCGGCACTGTGGTCGGATAGCCTGTCAGCGCATTCGGCGTATAGGTCTCGCTGTTTATTGAATGGTGGTAGGTTGCCGTTCCTGTCAGGTTTATTCTGTGGCAGTCTGTGCACTGATAGTTCGCCGCGCTCAGATCATCCCATGGTATGGTCAAACTTGCATTAGCAGCAGTCAATGTGCCTGTGGGATGGCAGGATACGCTGGAGCATGTGCTGATTCCGGGAGTTCCGGCATAAGCGTATGTCATGCTGACAGCTATGGATGCGCTCACATCTTCGCCGCCTGGATATGTTGCCGCGCCGCCGCTGACTGTGTATAGATTATTTGCATGGGGCGGACTTATCGCGGTCACATCGTCAGTCGTTGTTGTATTGTGGCAGTGGCGGCACCTTGTTTCACCCGAAGGGGCTGCCCTGTTGTCAATGTGCGGCTCATGGGCATTCGGCTTGCCGGGGGGGTTGGCGGTTGTCGAGGCATAAAGAGGCGCTGCCCGCCTGTAATCTCCGGCTGCGTAAGTTGTATTGCCATGACATGCGCTGCAGCCGGCGCCTGTAACGCCCCATTTCGGCGATGTGCCTGAAGGCGAGCCGCCTGTCCAGATGTTCCTGCCGTCAGTATGGCAGGCGGTGCTCGAGCATGTGCCGTATGCGTTATTGCCAGGAGTTTGCGTTGAGCCGAGGGAATAAGAGCCGGGGCTTGTCAGACTCAGGTTTATAACAGCGTTCACATGGGTTGAGGCTGTGTTTGATGTGTGGCAGTTGCTGCACGTTTCGCCATGTTTTGCATGGCTTCCGCTGGCCGGCCGTCCTGTGCCTGCGGCTGCTCCGCCGTGGCAGGCATCGCAGGCGATAACCGAGCCCCATGTGACTGATTTGTATTCACCTGCCGCGCCTGTCAATGGCTGTCCCTCTCCTGTTGCGGTCTGGACTATGCTGTGGCAGTAGAGATTGGAGCATGAGCCATAGGCATTGCCGGGAGCATGCGACAGCCCCTGTGTATATGCTGCAGTCGCTCCGTAGGGATTCGGAGCATTGAACCCGAGGTCAACGCTGTAGTTTGCATGAAAGACCGTGTCCGCGCCCCTGTTGTTGTGGCATGTGGAGCAGGCATATGAATAGGGCGCTGTATTTGTGTGCTGGATATGTGTGCCGGTGCCTGAGGTTGTCATATCAGCATGGCAGCTCGAGCAGGTCACACTGCCGCCCCATGCAACTGTTGCATATGATGACGGCGCGCCGCTGCCGCCTGCGCCCTGAACGTTGGAATGGCAGTAGAGGCTTGAGCATGAGCCGTAGGTTGAACTCGGAACCGGCGTTACAGAGCCGCTCGCAGAGGCCCTGTACTGTGCTCCGGAAAGCCATGAATATGTGGCTGTATCATAGGCCCAGCTTGCGCTTCCGTCCACATGAGTAGCCATGCCTGACGGGATAACAGACGGCGTATAGCCGGAATGGCATACTGTGCAGGCAAGCTGCCTGCCGCCGCCTGCTGAGCCGGCATGTTTTGTATGGCTGGCCCTCGTGGGAGGACTTGCAGGAGTTGCCCCGTGGCATGTGCCGCAGCCTCCACTTGATGGGTTGTCCCAGACTGCTGTTTGTGTTCCCCCGCTGCCGAGCGTGCCGCCGTGACAATAGACAGTGCTGCACCGCTTGAGGTTCGTCTTTGTTACCGTGGTCGCCGGGCTTGTATTCGGCGATGGAACGTCATAGCCGTCCGTAACCGCTGTCTGGCCGTCATAGGCGCCGCCCTGATATATAGAATTAAGCTCTGCATAAAACCCAATGGTTATCACATTATTGTTATGGGTGTTGCCCGAGCCTGTGCTGTTGTAATGGCATGTTGTGCAGGGATAGTTCCTGCCCGAGGCAGTGGCATGGAAGCTGTGCCTGCCGGCTGTCTGCGAACCTGTGGTGTTAGACCATGCAAGGCCGTCCGGAGCCGTCGCCGTATCCACAACCGGCGGATAGCCGTGGCACGCATTGCAGCCTGCGCCTTTGAACGCGCCTTTATGTGTATGGCACTGGGTGCAGGCCTGGTTTCCCATGTGAGCAACTGGAGAAGACATGTTGTAGGTGTGATATCTCACGCCGATTGTTCCTGTTGAATCATAGGTGTGGCAAACCTCGCAGACCCTGCTGCTCGATGTCCGGCTCTCGCCTGCCCGGCCCATCCTTCCTATAATGTCTGAGTCCGGAGGCGGCGGAGAAGCTAATTTTTCTCTGAAATCCACCGCAACGCTGTTTGTAGCCCTGCCGTCAAAGTTTGAGCCGTCCGGCGTTGTGATAGTCTCTTTTATTAGATATATATTTTTTGTGCCGTGCGCTGTGTGGCAGGTTGTGCAGCCGAAGATGCCGTATATGCCGCCCGGCACGCCCCAGCCTCCCTGAGCCGACCTTTTGCCCGGAGTCCAAGTGCCGCCTGCATTTGTGCATTCTGTTTTGGTCTTGTATTGCCCATGGGTCTCTGCAGGGGTACAACTGCCGAGGGTCTCGGCGCTGTGCATCTTGATCGCATTGGCCCACTCCGCGGATGTGGAGGAAGTATTCACGCTGGTCTTGTGGCAGGCATGGCAGGTCTCTTCCTGAGAACGCTTTAAGAGATAGCCGTCTCCGATGGTCGGAGGAGGCGGAGGAGACTGTGTTATGCCGGTGTCCGGGGAAAAGACAATAAGCCCTCCCACAAATATTGCCGGCAGCAAAACAGACATTAATAACAGCGCTCTCTTTTTCATGGCGTTCTCCTTATTTTACCATTTTCAATGTTCTGAACTCCTTAATATATTCCCTATGAAACCTCATTAAACTCCTTAACCGAGATATTGATCTCTTTTATAATTTTCCTTAACAATCCCTTCGGAACATCGCCGGAATGACTCGGCACAGGGATCGTTATATTCCGTTCTTCATTAAAATACACCGGATGTTTACTCGTCCTAATTTCTATAAACCCAAGCCTCTTCAATTTCCTGCAAAGCTCCTTATATATAATAACCTTAAGACCCTCATCTCCCACACCTATGCCACCACCTCTTCCACATAGTCATACTTTCTTATATCCTCTATATCAAATGGGGCCTCTGGAATTTCTTTTTTTACCTTCCGTAATGCTTCCAGACAGCTTTCAACGGCATCCTTTATATTTCTATATGCTTCCTCCAGGGTTCTACCCGAGGCAAAACAACCCTTAATCGCAGGACAGGATGCAATTACAACGCCATCTTCGTCCACTTCGTAGGTTATATAATATTTAATTGTTCTCACGCTACACGCTGTATCATGTCTCTTCATTTCCCCTTGTTAAGCGGCACAATCACATTCGCTGTGCCGAAGGTCTGGTTGCCTGCCATGTCAGTGGCAACATAGTTGATCGCATACACCCTTCCACCCCCCTGTCCCGCCCTCTCGGCCCTCAAAAGGATCGTGCCGTCGGGATTTATCACGATGTCGTTGGATGTATCTCCGTCGCCGAGGTCATTATCAGGCTCATTGCTCGTTACTGACAATAATTCTACCTTTGTCCTGGGAACACAAACGTCAGAAACTTTTACTGTTGGAGTGACCCGAACATATTTATGGTTCGGCGGCCAGAGGAGATTAGGGCTCGCCGTGACATTCAGTGTTGCTGCTGTTGTGTCATTCACGCTAATCTTGACTGTATCTGTCGAATTAGCCCCTTTCCCGTCATCAACGGTGAGGGTAATCGTGGTCGTTCCCATTGGGAGCGCCACCACAGGATTCGGTCCCTCTGCGCTGCCGCTGTCCCATGTCCATGCATAGGTGAGACCATCGCCATCCGGGTCAGTGGATTTTGAGCCGTCAAGCGCCACTGTTGCGCCGTCGCATGAGGCCAGCTCAATGATCTGGTCGGGGCCTGCATTGGCAACCGGGGGACTGTTCTGCGGAAGAGGAGGCAGTTCAAGGGGAGTATACACCCGGGCCTTTAAATCCCTCTTTCCGGTATAGGTGAACGCATAGGAGGTTTGCGCGCGCATATCAATGACCTGGCCGCTTTCGAGGATGAGGGATATGGGGTAATCGTCCGGGATCAACGACAG
>CAMTVV010000212.1:0-5382 GCA_947085305.1 uncultured Nitrospiraceae bacterium | reverse complement strand
TATCTGGTCAAAGGCTTTTCTAATTGTAGCGTTTTCATCTGCTGCATTTTTCAATTCAATCACAACTAATGGAATGCCGTTGACAAAAAGCAGGACATCAGTCCGTTTATTTTGATTGTTCTCAATAATTGTGTATTGATTGACAGCCAGGAATTCATTATTCAGTGGATGAGCAAAATCAATCAGGCTCACCTCATAACTTCTTTCGTAGCCGTCCTGCTGATAAGGGACTTTTATTTTCTCAATTAAGAATTGGTGAAAGATTTCGTTATTGTGAAGCAAATCAGGCGAGTAGATGCGCAATACCTTTTGGACGGCTTGCTCCCTTGCATTTTCAGGAATGTCAGGGTTTAACCGCGCAACCGCTTTGCGCAGCCGCTGCGTTAAAATGATTTGCTCAAAGGTTTCCCTTTCAGCAAGTTCTGCCCCCGGAGCAATAGCCAAGCCGTGAACATACCCCCAGCCCAAGGACTGCAGGGTTTCTATGGCAAGGGTTTCTATGTTGTTTTCAGTAAGTTTGGTCATTTTGCTTTTCTGGCCTGGCTTCGCGCCTGATAGAGCCTTTCCGTGAAGCCGCCTTCAGTGAGGAATTGTTGTTCGAGCCTTTGAAGCTGCCGTCCAAGGAGATAACTTGCCTGGTTTATCAGGCAAATAAGCGTATTTGCTGCAACCTCAGCAGTAGCTGTCTTTAAAGAATAAATGTCCGACTTGTCAGACCGGTCTGACCGGTCGGACAAATACTTTTTCCTGACTGCAAGAGCCTCCGGAGAATCCTTAGCCCAGATGCGCAAGCCTCGCTGGCGGAGAAACGCCTGAAAGTCCAGCAACAATTCTTCAAGACTTGCGCGGGCAACTCCTGTCAGTTTGAGTTCTGTTTTTTTAGAGGTTGCGGAAGCCATGCTTCCCTCTGCGATGTTCTGCACCCCACTCCTCGCTGCCTGCACCATCTGGTCATGTGTGCGGGAGCGCTTGTCGATAAACCGGTCGCAAAACACCACAGTCGCGTCATAGACCATTTCAGCGGTCTGATAGGACCTTAGGTTCCGATATCCGCCGTGAGGGGGGATGAGTTTTGGGAATTCTTTTTGGTTGGTCATGGGATATTTGTTCCCTCTTTTAAAGTTTAACCTCCAAAGTTACGCCCTGTGGCATCTTGGCCTGAGTCGGAATAGTAATTTCATACTCGCTGAAATCACGCACAGGGTTAGCAGTTGCTTTTGTTGTCACCATGTCAAAGAGTTTATGCGCCGGAGCGCTGCCCATGTTTGAGTCATGCTTGAATACAATGAGCTTGCGTGTTGCCATCTGACCACGCGCCGCTGAACGATCATGCTCAAACATGTCAAGTAACGCCGTCCAGAACAGATTCAAATCATCTTCGTTAAATCCTGTCTGCGTTGCAAATGGAGCGGAGATAAATCCGTGGCAGCGATAGAGTCCATAAGGGATTGTGAATTTCCGTCCCATAGTTCTGTTGTCGCCTTGCTGTTTTTCCGCCTCTGCTTCAGTGGCAACTGCCATACGAGTGATGCTGTGTTCAAGCGGGACAACCTGCCCAACACTGCGGGCAAAGGTCAATTGAACTGGACCCCGCACCTGACCACAGTTAGGTGCCGATTTTAAGGAAAGAACACCTCCAAATGTTCTGATGTCATAGAATTTCTGGCACATTTTTTCTCTGCCCTTCTCAACCTCTTCTCCTGTCGGTCTTCTTGTCTTAGCATTTTTTAAGATGGCATTAATCGCATCTTTAACCACTTTACTCGGCTTCGATTCTTTCAGCCAATCTTTTACTTCTTTCTTATCGGCATCGGATTCAACCATGAGATAATATTTTGCAGTATCTTCATCGGCATCAATGGACACGCCATTCGGCAAACCGTTCTCATCAAGCCATTCGTAAACCTCTTTTGAAATATCTGCCCTCAATTCCTCCCCTAACTGAATACCTAATTCCTTAAACGCTGTCACATGCGCCCGCCCAAGAACAGCCTTTTCTTTAACGTAAATGTCAAACCCATCAGAACAGTTTTTTGCCAACTGTACATAATTCCTCACCTTCCTTTTCAGACAAACATCCGTCACAAGCCCGTGTCCTGTCTCGGGATCAACACGCGGCAAATTGCCTGCGTCAGGGTCACCGTTGGGATTGCCATCCTTCACATCAAAAAATAATACAAAGTCGTAACGATTGTTGATTATGTTGCTCATATTAAATTCCTCCTTTTAGTTTTTTTATTTGTTTTCCTTTTTGGTGAAAAAATCCTGCCGCTGGTGATAATAGCCGATTGCGAAACGGCCTTGGTCATTAAGACTTAAATGTCCAGGAAAATCGGTTATATCATTTACTATCTCGCCGATTATCTTCTCCAGATTCACTGCGCGTCCCTTGCTTTCGAGCTTTGCAATATGATGTTGCTTCAATTTCAAAAGATGCGGAAAGACAGTAACAGGAACGCTTGATGCCGAACCATAAAACCTGTCGCGTATCGTGGCATTGACTCCCGGACTTGCCTCCTCCTGAACTTTTTCAAGAACGGCAAAGAGCCGTCCAAGACGGTAACCTGTGTTTGTGTTGCTTGTGTCTAATGACATACCTACCTCCTTTGTTTGTTTCGTTTCATAGAATCGTGCGTTTCTGATAAGTACGGCTTTAATAAGTGATGCGCGTGGATACGTTATCTCATGCTCTGCCCGAATCCTCCTTACCGCCGAAGATAAAAGCGTTGCAGGATAGGGTGTGCCGGCAAGTATCGCCCTCATAAAATCACCAGTGAGATTAGGCTGGATGTTTTCAGGCTTTTCAAGTAAGGCTGTTGATTTAAGCAATCGTGATAGTGAAAGATGTTTCGGCTGATTCGGTGGTCTTACTATTTCAATGTCTTCAAAGTGCTGCCTGATGTTTCGTTCAACATCAGCAACGGTTCCTGCATACCAGAACCGAACGGCAATCCGTGAGGCATTCGGCGACAAACCAAGCACATAAAACTTTGTGTTGTCATCAAGCACAGGTTTTGCTCCTGTTTCAGGGCTTTTAAAAAGAGCCTTGATAGCTTCATTATCTTGCTCGGATTCTCCTTTCACCGGTTCACCAAAAATATCCGCAAACCAGTCTTCTATCTCATGCTTCTTTTCCGCCCAAAAAATCGTTGTTGCATCACCGACCTTTATCCATTGCCGAGAACCTTCTCTCTGCATATAATTGATAGCAGTTACATAAGCAGCCGATACAGATTTGCTGATTGGAGCATTCTTATGTCGTGACTTCTTCCCTTCTTTCCCATAAGACCAATATGCAGATTCGTTGAATGAAACCAAGTGCGATTCGGCTTTACCAGAACCTCTTAATCCTTTAATAGGATTTTCAAGGGGTGTTAAGTTGTCAATCTTTCCGGTAACTAAACATAAGCCTTTTTCAGAGATAGCAGTTTTGTTTTTATTGGCAATTACCTCTTTCACCGCATCACGATTACAAATAAGCGTTTGTTCGCCTTCAAGCCTGAAAGCAAGATTCGGGTCTTTAGATTTGATCTCTTCCCACTCCTTATATTCTTGAATACTATCTGCATGAGATTTGAGGAATTTCACAACTGCACTAACACCATCATCTGCATTCTCGACAGGGAAGTAATCCAAAATGGTTAATAAGAATTTTTCTTTTTGTTTTTTTAGCCTTGCGGCTTTACCTTCTGGACTAACTCCAAAAACATAGCTCGCTTTATCCCAAAGTAAATTAGCCTCAACATCTGATGTTCTGCTCCCGTCAAACACTTTTGGCACTATAAAGAACTTTGTTTGCTTACGTTTCCCTTCGTCAGTTCGATTATCGTCAATTCCTGCGATGCTACCATCTTTCTTCAAAACAAGCGTGAAAGGGATAGCTACTCGCCTAAACCCTATTGGCTCTAAATTTGGAGTTTCTTCTTGAATTATCCGCTCATAATATTTCGTCAACGCCTGCAATATCACGGTCTCACCTCCTTTTCATCAATCATCATTCGTCCATTATCAAGGCTTGCCCTGAAAAAGTGGGCAATGGGTTCTTTGCTTCTATAGTCCATATCATAGAGCATCCAGCCTAAATCCTGACTCACAGGAATCGGCTCCGGCAGCGACTTGCCGTTTGTGAATACTTCAAAGTCAGCAGCAAATTCCCGGCAACCTAAATACGGACGATGATAACACTGCCCTTTTTCCGCACGTCTCAGAAACATCTCCTGGAATTTGACGATGTTGTCCTCTGAGCCTGCCTTGTCAGTCATTTCAAGATACGCATGAATTGTATAAGCAACATCCCTGAGAAATAACCCTGCTCGTTGTTGCCGCTGCTCCTCGATGTACAATCCATTTGTTCGCGGCGACATGACAGCACCAACCTCATTTCTGCGCACCGATTCCCACTTAATCGGGTTCAGCACGTCTATCTGCGTCACCTTCCAGAGAATGGCAGGCTTCCAGAGAATCGCTTCAAGTATTCCTCGCGCAGCAGATGGCGTCATAACGTCATATGAAACGCGCTCCACTTTCATCTCCGGTCGCGTGAAACACGCATTCCTGCCCCAGACCTTCAGACGGAATGGACGGCTTTTGACATTTGGTTCGCTCATTTATTTACCTCCTTTCTTTTTTGCAAAATCTCCCCTTACCCCTCTTTGCCAAAGAGGGGGAAAAGAAACACACCCCTTCATCCCCTCTTTTTAGAGGGGAATGCTAACACATCAAATCATCCGGTTCATATATCATAGATTTATCGGCGCAGAAACCCAGATCATTATGATACATTGCGCCGTATTCCTGAACAAATATCCCCGGATGAACTTCCATGACAGCGCCTTCGTTGCGCAGTTTTGTGTGAACATACCTCGGCAGGTTTATAACATATCTTTGAATCTTTCTCATCAGCCATCGCTCAGGGCCAATTCTCTTTAACTGCTCTATAAATTTCTCCCCTTCTTCATAACAGACTATTACCGGGGCATACTGTTTATCATCAATCAGCTTAAATTTCTGCGCAGCAGTATAAAAACTGAACCGCAGTTCGTTGTCAGTCTCAAGGTCTTTCAAGATACCGTATTTATCCAGATTATCACCTTGCAGCCAATAGACTTCTTTAAAAAATTGTTCAAACATCTCAGGCGCGAGCAAGTCATTCGTTTTACCGGAAATAAGCCTTCTGCCTATCTCCGCTGCCTGCCGCAGATAACCTACAGGTATTTTACTTGGCGGAGTAAAGACTACTACTTTTCCTTGTTCAAGAAGTCCTTCCCTGTTGCATCTGCCCGCAGCCTGCGCCATCGAGTCAATGCCAGAAAGGGCGCGATACACAACCGGGAAATCAAGATCAACACCTGCCTCAATAAGTTGTGTGCTGATTACGCGGGT
>CAMTVV010000211.1:0-3873 GCA_947085305.1 uncultured Nitrospiraceae bacterium | reverse complement strand
GAGGGCCACCAGGCATTAAAAATGGGAATTAGGGATTGGGGATTAGGGAGTAGTTTGCTGACCGCTGAAAGCTGATGGCTGACTGCTGATTGCTCAAGATGTTTCCATATCTGATGTTTGTTGATATTAAGATGAATCCTTCCGCTGAAGCTTGGGACACGGTCTTTTGTTGGCATTCTTTTTATATCCAAAAGCCCCATGCCGTCAAGCGTTGCAAGCCCGGCTCCTCCGCAGAACCCAAGATAATTTCCGCCGTTACTCACAAACTTTTTTATTTCGGCTATGCCTTTATCCCCGAGCGCTTTCAATTTATTAGATGCCCAGCCTCCGGGCACAAAAAGCATTGCATAATTTTTAAGGCGTCCTTTTTTTATATCTTCTGCGCGAATAAGTTGAAAGGATAAGCCATTAGCTTTAAGGGCTTTATAAGCCATCAGTCCCCATAAAAATGATTCATCCCATAAAAAAGCAGCTTTGTGGGGTTGGGGATTAGGGATTGGGGATTTGATTAATTTTGAACTTTTAACTTTCAACTTCAAACCTTCCTTCGTATCCTCTTGGCGTTATCATTTTCTCATTCCACCGGAATGTCTTTGAATTGCCGATTATCACAGTTGTCTGCATGTCAATGTCATGTTCAAGCATATTTTTTAAATCAGTGATGATTACCCTTTCATTCTCTCTCATTGCGCCTTTAACTATACCTACAGGTGTTTCAGGTTTTCTGTATTTCAAAATAATATCCCTTGCCCTGTTTATATGTTCAGCCCTTCCTTTGCTCTTCGGGTTGTAAAGTATAATGACAAAATCAGCCTTGGCTGCTGCAACAAGCCTTTTCTCTATAAGTCCCCACTGTGTGAGCCTGTCTGACAGGCTTATTGAGGCAAAGTCATGCATCAGCGGTGCGCCCAGCCTTGCGGCGCATGCATTAAGTGCAGAGATGCCGGGAATGACTTCAACATCTACGCGTGACACGTGATGCGTTTTTATTTTTTGACGCATAACGCATAACGCATCACGGTCTTTTAGGACTTCAAACACCAATCCTGCCATTGCGTATATTCCGGGGTCGCCTCCGCTGATTACGGAAACGGTTCTGCCTGACAGCGCAAGCTCAACAGCCTTTTTGCATCTATCTATCTCTTGCGTCATTCCTGTAGCAACAATTTCCTTATCCTTTATTAATTCCTTTATCAACTCAAGATATGTTCCATATCCAACTATTACATTGGAGTTTCTTATTGCTTTTTGCGCATATGGAGTGATATGTTCAATGGCTCCCGGACCGGCGCCGACGATATATAGCTTAGGGGTAATTTCGGATTTCGGATTTCGGATTTCTCCACATTCATAACTCCCCCTTCCCCCTCTTAGTTTAAGAGGGGGATAAGAGGGGGCGTTAGTTGCATCTATCTCATTCCGCAATTCGCATTCCGCAATCGCCACCGTTACATTTCCCATCTTCTGTTTTTTGACAAGAAGCTTCCTGTTCTCTGAAGCAAGGACCGCTGCGGGCTCTGCAACTGCATAAGCGCCTGTTGCCTTGAATGCAACATCTGATTTTGATACCCCCTTTACGGTATTAAGTTCATTAGCAGTGAATGTCTTAATCCCAAGATTGTATTTTTTGGCAAATGCAATTAAGCCCGGCTCCTTGCCTTTTATGTCAATGGTAGCTATGGCGCGGATTGATAGAAATGACAGGTTGTTTTTAATAAGAGTATCTTTAACAGCATCTTCTATTTCATTTTCAGGTGTCCTGCTGTTGCAGCCGATGCCGATGATAAGATTCTTGGGCCGGAGATAAAGCTGATGGGCGGTTTGTTTTTTTTTCTGGATTCCCGTTTGCACGGGAATGACATTTAAATCCATTTTCTGTTTGTTTGTAATAAGCACATCTGCATCAGCAGGATTTTTTATCCGTAAAAATTCAGCAGGCATTGAAATCTCAATATCCGAATACACCTTTAGCTGTCCATTATTTAAAAATCTTGCGGCTGTATTCGGCAGGGCATCCCAGTTTTCAATAATCAGATTATTTTCTTTAGCCCATAAATCAATTGAGGGCATATTATTAATATCTGATGCGGTTGTAATAACAGCTTGCCCGCCAAGGAAATCTGCAATCTCTTTTGCAATTTTGTTTGCGCCTCCGAGATGACCGCTCAAAAGGCTGACGGCAAATTTTCCTTTTTCATCCAGCACAACAACAGCAGGGTCTGTCCGCTTATCCTTTATCAGAGGGGCGATAGTCCGCACCACAATGCCTGCTGCCATGACAAATATGAGATTCCCGCGCTCATTCCATGTTTCGGACACAGCTTCCGATTTAAATTTAAGAACTTCGACATCCGAATAAAGTCTTTTAATTTTTTTGGCAAGATTAAAACCATTATCCGTTATATAAAAAATTGCAGCACCCCCCTTGCCCCCCTTATTTAAGGGTGGGATGGGGGGGTTACCTTTGCTCTTTGCTCTTTGCTCTGCCTTATTTCCTGTATCCATGCTTGAAATCCCTGTGATACAGTTTTGATTCTTTGCCAAGAGATTCTGATGACGCCCTGAGGGATTCGCCTACATATATCAATGCGGTTTTTTTGATGCCGGAATCTTTTACCAGAGCAACAATGTCTTTTAATTTCCCTTTTACAATTTTCTGTTCAGGCCATGATGCCTTTTCAATGATTACAACAGGCGTGTCTTCGGAATAGCCCTGTAAAAGTTCTTCTTTGACTTTTTCTATCATTCCCACACTCAAAAATATGACCATCGTTGCTTTATGCTTCGCCAGTTCGGACAATTTTTCGCTCTCAGGAACAGGCGTCTTCCCTTCAAGACGGGTGAATATTACGGTCTGGCTTATCTCAGGGATTGTAAGTTCCTGCCCGAGTATTGCAGCTCCTGCCATTGCGGATGAAACGCCTGGGATAACTTCGTATTCAATGTTTAACTCCCGGAGCTTTTCTATCTGCTCTGATATTGCGCTGTAAACTGCTGTGTCGCCTGTGTGAAGCCGCGCGACCTTTTTGCCTGATTCAACAGACTTTCGAATAATCCCGGTTGTTTCATCAAGCGTCATGGAAGCGGAATTATGTATCTCTGTCTTTAAGCCCTTCAATAATCCGGGGTTAACAAGGCTTCCTGCGTAAATAACAACATCTGCCGTATCAAGCAGCTTTCTGCCCTTAATTGTTATCAGTTCAGGGTCTCCGGGACCTGCGCCTATAAAATAAACCTTGCTCATTTTTTTACAATTATCATTGAGAAATAGCTAAGGTCTTCTTCTTTGACACTGTTGATATTTTTGAATACCTTTTCATCTTCCATGCCTGCCTTTGATACATATATCGCATTGTTCAGTAAATTCATTTCAGCAAGGGTATGCCTTATGCTTCCAAATACTTTATTAACCTTCATAAGCACTACAGTGTCAAATTTTTCCAGCGTTTCCTTCAGGTTCTCAATGTAATTTGCAGGCAGGATTGCGATCTTTTCGTCAGCAAGCCCCAGAGATATCTTTGCCTTTGCCGCAGAGGCATTTATGGAGGATACGCCGGGTATTATATCTATTTTTAATTCGGGGTTTGCTTCAAGCAGCCTGTCATATAAATAAAAGAATGTGCTGTAAATTGTCGGGTCCCCTAATGTGATAAATGCGACATCAGTTCCTTTATTAAGCCTGCTCAGGATATTTTCTGTTGCTTCGTTCCATTTAGCATCAAGCTTACAATCACTGCTATGATTTTTTTCTAACCCCTGACCCCTAACACCTAACCCCTGTTGTTTTGTCTTTTTCATAGGAAAGTGCGTTTCTATAATCTCTTTGCCGTCAATGTTGACAGCTTTTTTAACAATTGACAATGCAAGACTGCT
>CAMTVV010000210.1:0-9475 GCA_947085305.1 uncultured Nitrospiraceae bacterium | reverse complement strand
TCCTGCAGGACCTTGAGGAGCTTAACCTGGAGATTCATGGGCATTTCCCCTATTTCATCGAGGAAGATGATCCCCCCGTTTGCCAGTTCAAACAACCCTGGTTTGCCTTCGCGCCATGCTCCGGTAAATGATCCCTTTTCATAACCGAAGAGCTCGGATTCAAGGAGATTCTCAGGGATAGCACCACAGTTGATCGAGATGAAGGCCCCCGAGTTTCTTGGGCTCAGGTTGTGGATGAGTCTCGCCAGGACCTCCTTCCCTGTTCCACTTTCTCCCTGAATCAGGATACAGGAATCTGTCTGTGCTACGCGAATTGTCAGCTCTACAAGACGCTTCATTGCAGGACTTTCTACTACGACATCCTCACCGATCAACTTAACAAGTTGATTGTCCTCTGCTGTTGCCAGATAAAGCGCTGTAAGGCGTGAGACCTGTTCTCTCAGATACTGAAGCTCTGTTATATCTCTTATATTAACGATACAGTACTCTACGTCTTCGCATTTTACAAAGGCACCTGTTACATAAATCTCGTTGCCGCTCCTCATCTTCCGCATAATAGTCACAGTCTTTTTTTGTCGTTTTACAAAATTGGAAACTTCGTATATAGCCCTTAGACATACATGAGGGCTATTTGCCAGGTGTGAAATCGATTTTCCTTCTATGTCTTCCTTCTTTAAGCCTGATATTCGCAGAAAACTATTATTCACCTTTAGAACAATTTCACTATTTGTTATGATGATTCCATCGTGTGCGCCCTCAATAAGAGCGTCCAGATTGCAGTATTGTTGTATCCATGCCACATCCAATTCTGAAAGATCCTGGAAGGTATAAATTACCCCCTTTTCCCCTCCCCCTGAAAGGAAGGGGCTCCTGGATATTAAAAATTCCCGCCCGTTGATTCGATGGATAAGTCTGAGCTTCTGTTGTGAAAGAAAGAGGTTTTCGATCTCCTTATACATCTTCGTAGTGAATATGGGTTTACCAATAACCCGGTTCCCTTTTATTTTTAGAAGCTTCTTGGCAACATCATTGATTGTGATGATAGCGCCTGAAGAACCCATCGCGATTATTCCCAGGGGGGCTGAGTTGATTATGTCATTAAGGATGTCATCCATATAATCGTATAATCGTATCCATCATAGCACTAATAGATGCTCTTATTCAAGCGATGCCATAATGCACCAAAAGGTCTGTTTTGGTTACAATATGCACCACAATAATGCAACCCCATTAATTAGTATTTCTATAACATATTGATTTTTATAGTATTTTTAATTTTCAGGTGAGTTGGCACATAAAGTGCTTTACCATTCAGTGGCATCCAGAAATGCGGTACAGGGAGACATTTCCCGTGCTTTTCAGAAACAACAAAAGAACAGGAGGTAAACGAATGGAAAGTCGGAAAGAAAGAACCCCGAGGTTGAATCCAGGGGCAAAGAGATTTTCAAGGATATCTGTTTTGTCCGTTTGGTTTTCAGTTTTGCTCATCCTGGGAGGCGGTATCTGCGAGGCGGGATGGCTGCCCCAAATGGATTCCCCGAAGATACCCACATGGCTCGCCGTATACGCCAATACGGATCAGCCGGGGCCGCATCCGTCGGCCGATCTTATCGGCCTCATTCAGTTCGGATACTTTGACCAGGTGAACGCCCCCGGGCAGTTTAGATTCTTCAGATTTCGGCCCGGCATCAAGGGAACCTTTACGGATAAGCTGAGTTACTGGGCACTGTTCGAGTTTGCAAACAACCCGGTTACGGCCCAGACGACCGGTGGCGGTAGGTTGCTCGACTTAAGCATGACCTACAGCTTTGACCTTGTAAGGATACAGGTAGGACAAACGGTTCTGCCCTTTGCAGCAGACGAGACATCCAATTCCGTTGTGCCCTGGGTAGATTACTCCGACGTGGTTAAATCTGTATACTTAAGGAACCGGGTTACGGACCAATATACGAACGGCGCAAGGGAATTGGGCGTGATGGCATGGCAGGAATTCGCTTTGAACAAGGATACGAAATGGCTCTATTTCTTCGGCGCATTCAACGGAACAGGCCTTAGCCAGAATGACACCAACAACGCCAAGGATTTCCTGGGTCATACAAAGTTCAAATATGGTCCTTTTAATCTGGGCGCTTCCTACTGGACCGGCACATCGAAGGTCAGCGGGCAGGATTTGAAAAAGGACAAGTACGATGTACATCTTTACTATGGGAGTTTTCTGCCTGCGCATGTAAAAGACAGGGTATGGGCGCTTATCGAGTACATGTCCACTAAAGAAGAGCAGCCCGGGGGAGGAGACCTGAGAGCGGACGGCTGGCAGGCTGCCCTGGGGTTCCGTCCGACAAAGGAGACAATGCTTACATACCGCTATTCCGAGTACAATCAGAAGCCTGTTACTGGGGCCAAAAACGAAATCAAGGCGCATTCGTTGATTGCACAGTACTTTGTGCCGAAGGTCCCGAATCTCCGCCTTATGGCCCAATACGACATCCGTGAAAACAAGCTGAATCCCAAGGATGAAAATGCAATTTGGTTCCAGATTAGCGTGCCTTTCTCGTTCCGGGTGTTCAGCGGCTTGCCGAAATGAAGGCGGGTAAGGGAAAACTAGTATAAGGGGGGAGAGAATCCAAAGAACAATTTATTGTGTGAGGAGGATGAAATGAGAAGACTGGATGAACTTGATGAGATTATCGGTGAATATGAAAAAGGGAGAATGGACCGAAGGACATTTATGAAAAGGTCCCTGGCGATGGGTTTGACCCTGGCAAGCGTCAGCGCGTTTTTATCTTCTAGCGGCAGGGCGGTTCGCGAAGCATTTGCCCAGACGCCCCCTGCGGGTAAACCGGTGAACATAGGTGTCGGTTATTTCCCAAGCTGGGTGGGTGGATGGTCGGGCGCCATTGTTAAACATCGTGAACTATGGAAAAAACACCTTCCTCCGGGAAGCAAGATAGACTGGGATGTGCATGTGGTTGGCGCCCCGGTGGCAAACAACTTACTGGCCGGAAAACTGCAGATAGGGTACCTCGGAGACACGCCGGGGTTTGTGGCCACCACAAAAAGGAATATTGCTGATTTACGGATTGTCTCGATAAATTTATTCTCCAATACCGGTCAGATTTGCGGCGACATGCTGGTCAGGAGCGATGCTCCACAGTTTAAGAGCCTGGATGAAACGATAAAATGGATGGATGGAAAAAAAATCGGTGTCTCTGGAAAAGGCTCTTGCGGTGACCGTTTTGTTTCAGGGCTCGTAAAGAAATATAACATCAAGGCTGAAATCCAGTATCTTGATCCAACCATAATAAAAACGGTCCTTCAATCTAAAAAGGTTGACGCAGCGCAGAGCTTTCAACCTCATGTGGCGCAGATTTCAGAGGGAGGGCACGGACGGATAGTCTTTACCGGAGCCGAGTGGGGATGGCAGGAAGGGAGCGTTATCCTCATGAGGAAGGATTTCATCGACAGCCACGGGGAAATTGCAAAAGGATGGCTGAAGGCCGATATCGAGGCACTCCAGTTTATGCTGAAGGATCCTTATAATACCGTAAAGCTTATTGCGCAGGACCTGCCGGGTTTTTCCACAAAGGATCTGTGGATAGCCCTTTACGGGCGTTATCATGAGAACATCAAGACATCGGAAATTAATGCAATAGCTCAGGTAGGGTTTGACAAACAGGTCATGGATTATATCAATGAAGCCTTTAAGTTTCTCCATTCGATCGGCGCTGTCACAGTTGACAAACCTTTGCCGGGGGCTATCTATAGTGAATTATTGGAACAGGCAGTCAAGGAAACCGGCGTCAAGCTGCCTTTAGGTCAATTTAAGGGTCGACCGATCAGTGAATTTAAGGGTTAGAAGGGACTAACCAGGGCTAATCTTTAATGATTTCAGGAGTGATGTCTAATGGGGACTAGCGTAAAAGCGAAGAGGCCGAAAGAAGTGAAAATCGTCTGGGATGTAACCATAGGGAATGAGGCGCTCTTCGAGGACAGACTCGGTCTCATTCAGCAGACCGCTGATGTCATCCGCAAAAACGGAATGACCCCTAATTTTGTGATTGTGATCCATGGCCCTGCCACAAAATTTGTCGCACATTCCCTGAGCAAAACCCGTTTCTCGGATGAAAGGGTCGAAAGGTTGCCCTATATCCAGAAGATCATTGTCGAAATGAATAGAGACGGCATGCGGTTTGTGCAGTGCCAGGTTCCGATGGTACGCAAAAATGTCTCTAAAGACAACATTTTGCCCTTTATCAGCGTTTCAGAGACTGTTTTTTTTGATCTTGCTGTCCTCCAGATGGAAGGATATGCCTATATTCCCATCTATGAAATGTGAGCTGTCGGGACTAACGGCTCATGAGTGATGTGGTATTATTTCTTCAAGGATCCAGGGAGGTCCGCTTATGATTAGCCGCCTCAAGGCGACAGTTACAGACCCGCACTTGCTCAGGGCCCTGACGGGGATTTTTGTATTCGTAGGTCTCTGGTACCTCTTTACCGCAGTCTTGAACCTTCCGCGTTTTAAGCTTATCCCGAATCCCATAGCGGTACTGAAGGACTGGTTCAGCTTCACGCCCGCATCCGGGCGTTCCATCTTCACAAAGGTCTATTACCTGGATATCGCATACAGTGTCGGCAGAACACTTGCTGCTTTCACCCTTGCCACCGTGCTGGGTGTAACGCTCGGACTTTTTATGGGCTGGAACCGGACATTCTATGATTTCGCCTTCCCCGTCGTCGAGATACTGAGACCGATGCCTCCGTTGAGCTGGATTCCTCTGGCGATACTCATTCTGCCTGGAGTAGAGATCGCTGTCGTCTATGTCACCTTCATAGCGGCATTTTTTGCGACGGTACTCAACACATTACTGGGCGTTTTTTCCATAGACAAGAACTACTTTCTCGCTGCGAGGTGTCTCGGTTCGAAACCGAAGGATGTCTTTGTCAATGTAATTGTGCCCGGTTCTCTTCCTTTCATCTTTACCGGATTACAGATCGGCATGGGGATCTCCTGGATGTCCCTTGTTGCGGGGGAGATTATCGCGGGCAAGCAGGGGCTCGGCTATGCCATATATGAGGGATACTTTCTCTACCAGTTCGAACATGTCATAAGCTATATGTTCACTCTTGGGATTCTCGGTTATATGAGCAGCGCCGGCATCAGGGCGGTTGGAAGAAGGCTCATGGCCTGGGAAGCGAGAAGGAGAGGTGCATAGATGGCGACAGGTGTGCAGAATAACCAGGGTGAGATCTTGATAAAAAATGTCACTAAAATATATGACCCCGAGGGGGTCCACGTGGTTGCAATGAAAGACTGTTCGTTCGATATCGCTGCGGGAGAATTCGCTGTAATCGTGGGGCCTTCCGGATGCGGCAAGACCACTCTCCTTAACGCCATTGCCGGGTTCGATACGATTACTTCAGGAGAGATTTATCTTGACGGCGAACTCATCTCCTCCCGGGATAAACAGATAAGGCCTGACGTGGAACGGATGGTCGTCTTCCAGAACGGCGCCCTCTTTCCATGGAAAACGGTTATGGAGAATGTTATATACGGACCTGTTGTCCAGAAAAGGATGAAAAAACGCGAAGCTGTTGACGTTGCGAGGAGAATGTTGCATCAGGTAGGGCTGAATGGCATTGAGGACAAATATCCTGAAGAACTTTCATCAGGCGTCCAGAGGAGGGTCGAGATACTCAGGGCCCTTATAAACAAGCCCAAGGTAGTGATGCTGGACGAACCGTTCAGGGGTCTTGACGCGGTGGCAAAGACCGTCATGCACGAGTTTCTCATGGATATTTTCTGCGAATCTCCGCGCACGATGTTCTTTATTACCCATGATCTGGACGAAGCGATTTTCCTCGGCAACAAGGTGGTCATTATGACAACGCGGCCGGCACAAGTTAAAAAGATAGTCCATGTTAACCTGGCATGGCCCAGGGAGCATCATATGTTAGCTTCCGAAACCTATCTCGATCTCAAGAGAGAGGTGCTGGAGGCTGTTCACGAGGAGGCTAAAAAGGCTTTTGAGGCGGGCGAGAGGGAGATGGCCTGATACCATGGAGATGATACGGGAATTGAGGCTGAAAAGAGAGTTTAAAAAGGTTTTCAATATAAGGCTCCTGAGAGGGTTCCTTTCCATAGTCATATTTGTGGTCCTGTGGCAGATCGTTGTCTTCATAAAGGTCCCATATCTCGAAAACCTGCCCTATCCAAAGGATGTCGCGGTGGGTGCAACTGAAGCAGCCGGCTCCAGGACGTACTGGTTTGGATGGGGAATCAGCCTTTCCCGTATCTTCGCAGGGTTTATCATTGCCCAGCTCATCGGGATCCCGCTTGGACTTGCCATGGGCATCAGCAAAGCGTTCAAGGACTATACGTTCCCTGTGTTTGAGATGCTCAGGCCTGTTCCCCCTATAGCATGGATACCACTGGCGATCCTGTTCTGGCCGACAAGGGAGTTGTCCATTTACTTTCTCGTCTTTATCGGGGCCTTTTTTATCATCGTTATCAACGTGATCCAGGGAGTCTCCAACATCTCTGTCTCCCTCAAATGGGCTGCGTCTTCACTTGGTGCGCGGCCTAAGGACATCTTCTGGAAGGTCCTCGTCCCGGGCTCCCTGCCATCCATTATCACCGGAATGACTGTGGGCATGGGCGTTACCTGGAACGTCCTCATTGCTGCTGAGATGATCGCAGGGCAGGGAGGGTTGGGGAGAATGACCTGGGAGGCATATACGAATAATAACATCCCTTTCATAGTTGTCGGGATGGTCAGCATCGGCGTAGCCGGCTACCTTTGCAGCACGATGGTCCGATGGCTTGGAGAAAAGGCCATGCCGTGGAAAAAGAGGTTTTGAAAGGAGCTTTAAAGGATGTCCAACAGGAATGGCGAAGGGATATTGAGCAAGGGTGACTTCGGTGAAGTACGGCTGGAAGGCGTAACCAAGGTATACACGAAGGCTGATCAGAGCCAGAGGGTGTTGGATGAGTGCACGTTCCGTGTGCAACGTGGCAAGCTGACAGTTCTCATGGGTCCATCGGGTTGCGGAAAGACCGTGCTCATAAATCTTATTGCCGGATATGAGAGACCTACCTCAGGCCGCATATTCATTGACGAAAGCCCTGTAACAGGTCCGGGACATGACCGTCTCGTAGTTTTCCAGGAGACAGCCCTTTTCCCCTGGATGACGGTTTACTCCAATGTGGTTTTCGGGTGTCAGGTCCGGGGTGTCGGCAGGGTAGAAACAAAAGACCGGGCCGAACACATCCTGAAAAAGGTGGGGCTTTTTGAATTCAGGGATAAATACCCGAGCCAGCTCTCCGGAGGCATGCAGAGGAGGGCCGAACTTGCCCGTGCCATGATAAATGATCCGAAGATAATGATACTCGATGAGCCTTTCAGGGGACTGGATGCAATGACACGGCAATTAATGCAGGAATTTTATGTCGGGCTCTTCGAAGAAATCGGCAGGACGAATCTCTTTGTGACCCACGAGATTGACGAGGCCATTTTTCTGGCTGACAGGGTTATCGTCTTTACATTCCAGCCCGGGAAGGTAAAGGCGGAAATAGATATTGACCTTCCGAGGCCCAGGGAATTCCACATGCTCGCGTCCCCGCGTTTTATGGAAATCCGCGAGCAGGTCATTGAATTGCTATATGAAGAGGCTTCGAAAGCCTTTGCAGCAGGGAGCAAGGCAGCCTACGACCTTATGGGAGCGATTGTTGCCCGCAAGGAAGCCTGTGAAAAGTGTGAATAGCAGAGGGCAATGCTTCCCGAGAAGATCCTGATCGGAGCAGTGATATTCCTAGCTTCCCTGCTCCAGGGGGTCTTCGGGTTCGCCTTTATGCTGATCGCCCTTCCCCTGCTTTCCTTTTTCGTGAGTATGAAGGCCGCGGTCCCTTTGCTCTCTTTTTTTCTGGCTCTGCTCTCAGGAATTCTTGCATTCCGGTTCAGGGGGGAGTTTGCTTTCAAGAATGTCCAGCCGCTGTTGTTCGGCGCAATTATCGGGATACCCCTCGGCATCTTCTTCCTCATCGCATTCAACGACCGGATCATGAAAACGGTCCTCGGCATACTGCTCGTTGTGTATTCGGTTTACTCTCTGTTCATCAGGAGGGTGCCTTTTCGACTGCCCGCCTGGACAGGATATATTGCCGGGTTTTCCGCAGGCACCCTTGGCGGCGCCTTTAACATCACAGGACCTCCGATTGTCTTTTATATATCGACACAGGAGTGGACTAAGAACAACAGCGTCGGCTCCTTAAACTTTTTTTTCTGCATAACGAGCACAGTCCTGCTCCTGTTCCATGCGGTGATCGGCAATATAACACGGGAAATAACCGTAACCTTCCTCGAACTTATCCCGGTCATGGTGACAGGGATGCTCGTGGGCGTTCATATTTTCAAGAAAGTGAATGAAGACAATTACAGAAAAGGGCTGTTTGTCCTTCTCATCATCATGGGGATAATGCTTCTGCTTTAGCAATAAAGCGCCATGAGGGCAGCGGAAGATTTAACCCGCCCGCAAGGCTTCTACGATATTCATCCGCGCAGCCCTGAATGCAGGGAGCACTCCGCCCACAAAACCCATGATGAGAGAGAACATCAGGGACTGGTAAATGATCTTTCCGGTCAAGGTAAAGGAGAATGCGAGTTCCGAGAAGGTCTGCCAGTTCATGGTCGAAATTGTGAGAAACTGCATGAATGACGCGAAGAACAACCCGGCACAACCTCCGATAAAACCGAGCAGCAGGGATTCCACGAGAAACGACATAAGGATATTCCGCCTCTGAAAACCGAGCGCCCGGAGAGTGCCGATCTCATCAGTGCGGTTTGCTACTGCTGCATACATGGTTATCATTGCGCCTACTACAGCGCCGAGAGAAAAGATTATGGTAAGCGACAGTCCGAGGATGCTGAGAAATGTCGACATCATCTCCGACTGGTCGGCATAATATTGTGTTTCCCTTTTTGCTTCAAGTGTAAGGCGAGGGTCGCTCTCTATCCTTTCCTTGAATACCTGGAATTCAGAAGAGTTTCGCAGCTTAAAAAGCGCTGATGAATAAACAGGCCTGCGGAATGCCTGCATAAGTTGAACAGCATCTCCCCATATCTCAGAATTGTATCCCGTGCTGCCTGCATCAAATATTCCGACAACTGTCCAGTCCCGCATTGCAAAACGAAGCGACTCACTGAGTCCTCCGCCTCTGTATCTTTTGGCTATGCTTGAGCCTGCAATGATTTCAGACGATCCAGGTTTTGGCATCCTTCCTTCTATAAGCCTAACCTGCGGTCGCAAGGGAAGAGACGATTCGTTAATTCCCCGCACCTGTATAAGGGCAGGCTTATCGCTCCCCCTTCTGGAGAGGTTTACTAATACAACTATCTCCTTTGCAATCAGTTTCCGACCTTTTTCTCCTATGGCGATCTCGGGCTGGGTCTCTACTACAGAAGCCTGAAACCGGTCT
>CAMTVV010000209.1:0-3066 GCA_947085305.1 uncultured Nitrospiraceae bacterium | reverse complement strand
GTCTGCCGGCGACACCAATAACTGAGGATTAGCGTAGTCTGCAGCAAATACCGATACACTGATAAACAAAGAGAAAACAATCAAAACTGCTGTAGTGAGCCTTCTCATCTGAACCTGTCTCATGTTACCTCCTCATATCTATAATGTAAATTTCTGAATTTGTATCCTAAATGCAGGGAAATATTTTGATATTGAACACTTTAACTAAAGGGGGGCCTTTGTTGAGGTCGTATATCCTAAGTGATGGCATACAGATAATATAAGCAAAGGTAATGCCATTTAGAATACTCTTAATTAATAAGGATTTTTAAAAAACATCTCCGAGATTTTGTTTCCAAATGGGAACGTAGCAAGGAAAACCTGTTCCCGTTTGGGAACTTACTCGCCATTTCCTAAATCATACTCTTTCATCTTCTTCCAGAGGACCTTCCTGCTGATTCCCAATCTCTTTGCTGCCTCGATTCTTTTTCCATCCGCCTCTTTCAACGCGCTGAGGATCATCTGCTTTTCGAGAGCGCTGATATTGGATTGGAGCGTAACATTATTAACTGCCGAACCTGCTTCCGTCTCCGTGACCCCGGAGAACTCTTCAGGAAGGTCCCTCATATCAATCAATCCGTTCTTTGACAGGAGCGCCGCCCTCTCCACAGCATGCTTCAATTCACGGACATTTCCGGGATAGTCGTATGATAACAGGGCTTCATAGGCTGACGGGGTTATTCTCATCTCCGGTTTAGAAAAGGTCTCTCGAAAATACTTGACGAAATGCTCGATGAGATAGGGAATATCCTCTTTCCTTTCCCTGAGCGGCAGTATGACTATGGGAACCACATTGATCCTGTAGAAAAGGTCTTCCCTGAATCCTCCTGCCCTGATCACCTCCTTAAGGTTCTTGCTCGTAGCGTAAATCCCCCTGGTATCAATCCTGATGGGTTCGTCGCCGCCCAGGCGGGTAACGGCATGCTCCTCGATAACTCGCAGCAGTTTTGCCTGAAGCCCCATCGGCATATCACCTATCTCGTCGAAGAATATACTTCCGCCGTTCGCAATCTCGAATTTCCCCTTCCGCGTCTCGGTCGCACCGGTAAATGTTCCCCGCTCGTGTCCGAAGAGTTCCGACTCAAAGAGGCTCTCGGGAATAGCGGCACAGTTAATCTTTATATACGGTTTATTCTTCCTCTGACTGAGATTATGAATGGCGTTAGCCACGAGTTCCTTCCCTGTGCCGCTTTCGCCCTGGATCAGAACAGGCACATCGGTCCCGGCCACTGATTCGATGCGGTCAAAGACGTCCCTCATGGAACTGCTCACCCCGATGAGATTTTCAAACCCTGTCTTCTCGCTGAGTGAACTCTTCAGCCGGTGCAGCTCCCTTTCAAGGTTCCGGAATTTTTGAAACCGATCGATTGTTATCATCAGTTCCTCATTTGAGAACGGCTTTGCAATGTAGTCAAAGGCCCCGTCTTTGATCGCCTGCACCGCAGTCTTCACATCAGCATAGGCAGTCATGATAATGACGCCCGTATCCGGAGAGACTGATCTGACCCGGTGCAGTATCTTAAGGCCATCACTGTGGGGAAGCTTGAGGTCTGTGATAACGAGGTCGAATCCGCCTGAGGCGGACTCTTTTTCTATCGCTGACATTCCCTGTGCTCCATCGTCGCAGGTCTTGACGGCATATCCGGAAGATGAGAGGAAATGGCTCATTCCGAGCCTCATGGATGGTTCATCTTCGATGATGAGTATTGTGTTCTTCATACGAAAATGCTCCTCATCCGTCATTCCGTGCTTGACACGGAATCCAGTTCTTTTATCTTCTGGATTCCAGCTTTCGCGGGAATGACAGCGGAGAGAATAGGCAATTGCACTGTAAATCTTGTCCCACTCTCGGAGGTCTCGACAAGTATCCTGCCGTTGTGCTGCTCGACGATGGACTTGCTCACCGAAAGACCGAGGCCGGTTCCCTCGCCCACCGGCTTGGTAGTGAAGAACGGCTCGAAGATATGTGGCATGACCGCATCAGGGATGCCTGACCCTGAATCCGAGAAGGACGCAGAGCAGTAACCGTTTTCAGAAAAGGTCTCGACAGTCAGATCCTTTGGCTTGCCGTCATTCATTGCCTGAATTGCATTCAATATGATATTGAGGAAGACCTGTTCCATCTTGTTCTGGTCTACCATGATCTCCGGCATGTCAGGCGCAAGATTCCTGATAACCCTGACGTCCTGTTTTGCTGTGAGGTACTCGGTGAGTTTCATCACATTCCCGATCAGCGTATTGACGGAGACACTTGAAACGCTCAGGGCGGATTTCTTCGAGAAGTCCAGAAGCTGCCTGATAATGCCCTGGATCTTCACAAGCCCTGAGTTGATCACATCAATATGCATCTGCTTTGTCTCACCATCCATTTCAGTGGCCATGAGGTTATTAAAGCAAAGCCTTATTCCGCCCAAAGGATTATTAATTTCGTGCGCAATTCCCGCAGAGAGCTGTCCCAGCGCGGCCAGTTTATCCGCCATGCGCATCTGCTCCTCGACCTTCATTTTATCGGTGATATCCTTCACATAATGGACCGCCTTGACAACGTTTCCGCCCTCATCAAACAGGGGATAAAAATGAATGTAATAGAATTGCCCGTCCGCGCCTTCCCAATATTCGGAAACAGCCCTCTTTTCCCTCTTGACCTTATCAAGAAAACATACGGGGCAGTGGGTATCTGCGTCACAGTCTTGAGAATGACACTCCTTTGTAAAGACCGCGCTTATGCCCTTTGCCATCCATTCACGATAGGTGCTGTTTGTTATCTCCAGGGAACAGTCCGGATTCACCAGGGCGATGGGGTCGCTGATACCCTCAAAGATGGAATGCAGTGTTTCTGCATTCTTTTCCAAACCTTCCTGGGCGCTATAGAGATGCTTCGCCATCTGGTTGAACGATTCCGTCAGTTCTCCTATCTCATCTTTCGCGGTGATGGGGAGGTCCTGGTTAAGCGGTTCCGTGCCCTTGACGATTCCGTTGAATATGGTCGTCAGCCTGGTAGATCGGAAGAGCACACGTCTGAACTCC
>CAMTVV010000208.1:0-13661 GCA_947085305.1 uncultured Nitrospiraceae bacterium | reverse complement strand
TTGAGCCGGGTTTCGAGCTCGTGTCCCAGGAGGAGGGATGCCACTACCCTTTCCCCGCGGTTGAAATACTCAAGGGCATGCTCGGGGGATAGGGCGCCCTTAAAAATATTGATGTTCTCACCGGACTCAAACTCGCCTGGTGCAAGATTCTGTATTTTCTGGTACACCTCAAGACATTTATCCAGTTCATCCTTGTCGAGATAGGATTCGGCGAGAAGGAAAAGGTCGCGCAGCTTGTCCGAGACATTCTTCTGTTTTGAAGCGAAGGCATATGCCCGGCGCAACGCCTCTGTCTTGTTATCTTTCTTGTCCAGAACGTCAAAATGCCGCGCCCAGCGCTTTCCCTTTAATACGTTATCCTTGGTGAACCGGAAAAGCTGTTCGGTCACCTCGGCCTTGTTTAGTTTGCCGCTTACCACAATAATGTTCAGCGTCGGGTATGTCTCGAAGAGCTCGGGCAGCGCTTCGATGCCCTCGCTCATGCGGTCGTATTCGATGTCCAGGGTCAGCAGATCGATGCTTCGTTCACGCAGGAGCTCTTTTGCCTGTTTTACGCTCACCGCCTCATGGAATCTCAGGTCGGTCTCTTTTGGGCCGAGGGCGAGCTGGATTTCGAGTTTAAGCAGCTCCCTGTCCTCGTGGTCGTCGTCGGCAATAAGCACTCTAAACATAGAGCGTTTCCTCCACAAAGGGAAGATTAATGATAATCTCCGTTCCTGTCCCCGGCGCGGTAAATTCCTTCCCGACCCTGATCTTCCCCGCATGAAGGCCGACCACGTATTTTGCAAAATACAACCCCTCTCCCCATCCTTCCAGGGCGCTTTTGTTCTTGTAGAAACACCGGTCCATCTGCTCCTCGTCCATACCTGTTCCTTCATCCCGAAAAGAGAGAGATATATACCTGCGTGTGTTATCGATATCCATGGAGCAGGAGACCGAGATGCGGGCCTGAGGCTGTTCGGGTTTCTTATACTTTATCGCATTATCGATGAGGTTCTCGAACACTGTCTTCAAAAGGACCTTGGAAGCGAAGATGGTAGGCGGGGGAAGATGTCCCTGAAAGGTAATGTCCGCCAGGTCGCTGTATTGTTCTGCGAGCTTTTCGAGCAGCTCCTTCAGGTTGATCATCGCAAAGTCTATCAGTCCCGCTTCCCGTTCGTCGGAAATCTTCTTGAAGATGTCGATGTCGGCAAAAAGCTTGCCCATGTTGTCGTCGATCCGTCTCTTTACATCCTGCGGGAGGTCGGCAAGAAGATCAATGCGCCGTTTGATTCTGCCGAGATTGTTTTTGAATTCGTGCCCTATGGTTGCAGAGATATAACGGATGAATTCATTGCGCCTGGCAATCTCCTGATTTTTCAGGAGGAGGAGCCTGTTTTCATGGGACCTGCGCTGCTTCTGCTGATAAATAAAGGTCAGGTAAACGCTGAATACGGCAAAAGAGACCGCCATCGCCAGGAATGCAATGTCCGATACCTTTGTGGAAGAATTGAGGACACCCTGTGTGAAGGAAATACGGTCTTCCATAGAACCCCCCGGAATGGCAGAGAGTTTTTTCCAGGGCATCATCAGCGGCATAAGGCGCTCAAAGGGGGGAAAGAACCGTTCAAAGTAAACCATGCCCAATAAGAGCCATACACATGCCATCACCGCGAGCATCAGCAGATATCTGATTTTATTGAGGGCACTTGAGACAGACATAATTAATTCTACCCCATTTCAGTCATTAATTTCCCCTAACCCCTTCCGCCCAGGGTAACGTCAAAGTCTATGAAATTGCCACTTGGCTGTCCTTATGTCATTCTCGCTTGTCGAGAATCCTTCTTGAACAGGCTTCAAATATGGGAGCGATTCCGGACAAGCCAGAATGACAAACAAGAAAGAGGACTTTGACGTGACCGTGCCTTCCGCCATTTTCTTTATTAAGAATCGTTCAATTTAGGTTATAATTATTTTTTGCAATGATAAGCTTGCATACATAATAGAGGTGACGGCAAGACACTCATTGAGTCCTGGAGGTGCGCCGGGAGATATGAACTGCATCTGCAAATTCTGCAAGTACGGACTGGAAATTAGCCCTGATGGACGCAGACCTCCCTCGGGCACTGTGTGGTGCAGCAAGAGAAAGACTGCCATGGGACAGAACAGGAACATGTCCTGCTTTGTCCCTCTGGTATCAGAAAAGAGCAGGAGATGCCGGGACTGCAAATGGGCGAAGATGCTGAAGCCGTCAGGGGAGGCCCCTGAGCTCGGGAAGATATGGTGCGAGAAGAGGCATTTTGAGACGAACAAGCTCAGGACAATGGAGTGTTTTGAAGCGTAAGTTTTCTTGAAAGGGAGGATTTATGAAACAGTTGATTGTGCTCTTGACACTCATGGTTGCCTTTGCCGTTGGGGGATGCACGGGTGATAGGGCGAAGGAGCTTTTCGAGACTGCGAAGTTTGAGGAGTTGCAGAACAACAGGGAGCACGCTTTGGAGTTATACCAGGAGATTGTGAAGAAATATCCAAAAAGTGAATATGCAAAAAAGGCTGAGGAGAGGCTGAAAGAGATGAAGGAGAAGAAATAACTTTCCTCTTCAACAGAATACTCCCCTCCCCCTTGAGGGGGGAGGGTGAGGGTGGGGGTAATTGAAACTAATTGGGCACCCTCCCCTTCATCCCCTCCAGTCAAGGGAGGGGAGATTTTAGGATACCCCGCCGTCTCTGCGGCGGGGAGGTTCATTCCGAGGCAATCCCGTCAATTTTAATCATAAATTGCTGATTGAATGTCAATGAACTGGCGTTTATATTCCGGTTTGGTGTAAACTAATGACTGTTAACTGCTGCATTGTCCCGCCGGAGACATTGCCTGTGAAAACCAATGGAAACCTCTTTGAGGCGCTTTGGAAAAGTTCAAAGGTGAAAAGGATAAAAGGTTAATTTATGAAGCGTGAGGATTTGAGAAATATCGCCATCATTGCCCATGTGGACCATGGCAAGACCACCCTGCTTGACGGGATGCTGAGACAGGCCGGGATCTTCCGCGCCCACGAGAGGGTGCAGGAAAGGGTCATGGATAACATCGACCTCGAGAGGGAGCGCGGGATCACCATCATGGCAAAGAATACCGCGGTTCAGTATAACGGGGTGAAGATAAATATCGTTGACACCCCGGGCCATGCAGATTTCGGGGGAGAGGTGGAAAGAACCCTCAAGATGGTGGACGGCGTGCTACTGCTCGTGGATGCCTCGGAAGGCCCCCTTCCCCAGACGCGGTTTGTCCTGAAAAAGGCCCTCGAGCTGAAACTTCCTCCGATCCTCGTGATAAACAAAATCGACAGGTCTGATGCCAGGATCCAGGAGGTCCTGAACGAGGTGTATGACCTTTTCATTGATCTCGATGCCACGGAAGACCAGCTTGAGTTTCCTGTTCTCTATACCAATGCAAAACAGGGTTATGCAAAACTGAGCATTGAGGGTGATTCAGAGGACCTTCAGCCTCTTTTCGAAATGATCCTGAAGACCATCCCGCCGCCTGCCGGTGAAAGGGACGGCGTGCTTCAGCTTCTTGTCACTAACATTGATTATGACGACTATGTGGGGAGGCTTGCCATCGGACGGATATTCTCCGGCACGGTGAGAGCAGGCGATTATGTTGCCATGGCAAAGGGGGATGCAGGGGTCACGAAGACAAAGGTCACGTCCATGTATGCCTTCCAGGGCCTTGAAAGGATTGAAGCTAAGGAAGCTTCCATGGGTGACATCGTTGCCCTTTCGGGGATCGAGGGGATCACCATCGGGGATACCATAACCAGTATCGAGAACCCGAAGCCCCTTCCGAGGATAAAGGTGGATGAGCCCACCATCTCCATGGTGTTCATGGTGAATACCTCTCCCTTTGCGGGAAAGGAAGGCAATCATGTGACCTCGAGGAAACTGAGGGAGAGGCTCGAAAAGGAGCTCCTCTATAATGTGGCGATAAAAGTCGATTTTTCCGATACCGATTCCTTCAGCGTTATGGGAAGGGGGGAGCTGCAGCTTGCGATCCTCATAGAAATGATGAGGAGGGAAGGGTATGAACTGGCGGTCTCCATGCCCGAGATCATCACAAAGAGAATCAACGGTGTTTTGCATGAGCCCATGGAACTGCTGGTGATAGATGTACCCGAAGAGTATGTGGGTGTGGTGACCCAGCAGGCAGGGATGAGAAGGGGCAGGATGCAGAAGATGCAGAACAACGGCTATGGCAGGGTGAGGCTTGAGTTCAGGATACCCTCCAGGGGTCTCATAGGTTTCAGGTCGCAATTCCTTACCGATACAAGGGGCACCGGGCTTCTCAACCATCTCTTTGACGGCTATGAGCAGTGGCAGGGAACGATCTCAAAGAGACAGACAGGCGCGCTGGTTGCCGACAGGACCGGAAAATCAACGATCTACGCCCTCTTTCACCTCCAGCCCAGGGGGACGCTCTTTATCAGGGAAAACACTCTTGTGTATGAAGGCATGATCATCGGCGAAAACTCCAGGGACAATGACCTCGACGTGAACGTCATAAAGGAGAAAAAGCTTACCAACATCCGCGCAGCCAATGCTGATGAGGCCCTGCAGCTGATCCCTCCAAGGCTCATGAGCCTTGAACAGGCCATTGAGTTTATCAGGGAGGATGAACTGGTTGAGGTGACACCCCAGTCTATACGCTTAAGGAAGAAGGCTCTGGAGCCGAACAAACGGAAGGTAAAAAGGGATATTTCATAAGGGACATCCTTACATGGTGAGCCCGGCGGTTTAATTTTAATATTGAATATTGAAAAAAATAGCCCGATGATATATCCTTCAAGCGTAAGCCCCGTGCAAGAAAGTAAAAAAATGGCAAAGGCAAAAATCCTCCTCGTAGAAGACAGCAAGTCCCAGGCAGAGGTGACCAGGGAGTTTCTCGAAAAAAACGGCTACGAGGTTGACTGGGTAGAGGAAGGGAAATCCGCCATCATGAAGGCCAGGACCCGGCCCGTGGATATTATCCTCCTCGATTATGTTTTGCCGGACATAAACGGCAACGAGGTCTGCCGCTGGCTTAAACTCAATGAGCACACCAAGGGAATCCCCATCATCATGATTACCACCAGGAGCAACACCAAAGACAAGGTCTCAAGTCTTGAAGCCGGCGCCGACGACTACCTCCCCAAACCGTATAACGAAATAGAGCTGAATGCAAGGATCTACGCCTGTCTGAGGACAAAGGCGCTCCAGGACGAGTTGAGGGAAAAGAACCGCCAGCTCCAGGAGATGCTTACGAAAGTGGAGACCCTTGCCATTACCGATTCCCTGACAGGCCTCTTCAACAGGAGACATTGCGAGAACGTTCTTGAGAATGAGTTCAACAGGTCTGTGCGGTACAGCACGCCTCTCTCATGCCTGATGATCGACATTGATCACTTCAAAAAGATTAACGATACTTTTGGTCATCGCACCGGTGACACCGTCCTGAGAGAGGTGGCGCGCCTTATAAAAGATACCGCAAGGGAGATTGATACAGTCTCGCGCTGGGGTGGTGAGGAGTTTGTTGTTCTTCAACCCCAGACCACAAAAGAGAACGGACTGCGCTTTGCGTCAAGGATGCTGGAGGCGATCGCCCACCATACATTCTCAGACATTTCCGACAAACAGATCACCGTGAGCATCGGGCTCGCCGGCGTCCCTGACCCCTCCATTGAATCAGGAGAAAAACTGATCAATGCATCCGACCTCGCCCTCTATGAAGCGAAAAGGAAAGGGCGAAACAGGATAGAAAGCGCCTGAACAAGGGAAACCCTGAAGTCTATCCGGACCTTGCCATGAGATCTCTCGCAGCAATCCTCATATTTGCGCTCTTCAGCCTGGGTTCATGTGCTTCCAGGGAAGTAAGACCGGTGATGCCTGCAAAGGTAGCGCTGGTTCTTGGGGCAGGCGCTTCCAGGGGATTTGCCCATATCGGCGTGCTGAAGGTCCTGGAATCCAACAGAATCCCCATCCATATGATCATCGGGACCAGCGCCGGAAGTTTTGTGGGAAGCCTTTATGCCTATGGATTTAATGCCTTTCAGATCCAGAAGATGTCCTTTTCTTTGGAAAGGGCGGATATCATCGATCTCACCATACCGGACAACGGGTTTGTTAAAGGGGAAAAACTTGAGGAGTATATCAATATAACAGTGAAGAACACCCCCCTTGAGAAAATGAGAATCCCATTTTATGCTGTGGCAACGGACCTCCAGAACGGTCAGGAAGTGGTCTTCGGCAGGGGGAACACCGGGACAGCGGTGAGGGCAAGTTGTTCCATTCCCGGTGTTTTCAGACCGGTGAAAATAGACAACAGGATTTATGTTGACGGCGGCGTGGTCAGCCCTGTGGCAGTGGATGCGGCAAAGAGGATGGGGGCGGATGTGGTTATTGCCGTGGATATCGCCTCAGCCGTGGACGATGCCCAGCCCGAAAGCACCATTGATACCTTGCTCCAGTCCATCAGCATCATGTATTCGAAGCTATCCTCCATGCAACTCAGCAAGGCGGATGTGGTGATAAGACCGAAGGTCGGTTATATCGCGTCCAGTGACTTTTCGAAGAGGCATGAGGCTGTGCTTGAAGGGGAAAAAGCGGCCCTGGAAGCGCTGCCCGCTATCCAGAACATCATTGCAGGGCTTAGAAACGAAGGAAGATTGTAAGCAAGAACTTCGCCCCTTCCTTGTCCAAAGGCTGGTTGCCTGAGCCGCACTGGGGGTCCTGGACGCAGGAGGGACAACCCT
Organism: uncultured Nitrospiraceae bacterium; assembly: GCA_947085305.1. GTDB lineage: Bacteria > Nitrospirota > Thermodesulfovibrionia > Thermodesulfovibrionales > UBA9159 > JAMCQB01. Next base: position 6,900 of record CAMTVV010000208.1, on the reverse strand, counting down.
CTTCACAAGGACATTCCGTGAGGATGGCAAGGGCGGCCTTGAACCAGTCCTCTATGACATCAAAGGCTCTCCTGGTCAGGCCGATGCCGCCTTCATAGCCGTCGAAAATAAAAATCGCCGGTCTTTTGAAAAGGGGGTACAGTGTGTGGCTGAGGCCGCCGATGTCTCCCTTGTCGCACAGTGCGAATAACGGGATACACGCAATGGTCACATGTTCTGCCCCGTGGAGGCTCCCTGCGAGGTCATACCCTTGCCTCTCGATGGAATTTTCCGTATCCTCGTCTATCACTATCCACATTCCCTCTGTTTCGAAGGTATATTCAGGCATTGAAAGGTCATGCCTCGACAGCCGCGTCCTGTCAAAGATGTTCTTTTTGTCATACCCGGTGACCCTGTTCGTCATCCTGAGGGTCCCCCAATGCACGGTGAATCTTCCAAGCTCTTTGCTCTCCTTCTCCTGGATGATTTCGGTATCTTCCTTCGACAATGCCTGGGTGTAGTAGAGGACATCCGCCTCCCTGCAGAAAACCTTTTTCCCCTCCAGGTCAAGGTCCGTGACCCTGTACTGCCTGCCTCTATGCAAGTAGATGGCTCCTGGAAACGCCTCCCTGAAGACCCTGTAGCCGCTCAGCTCCCCGATGCTTTTACCCGAATCATCCAGGATGGCAAAGGGCTCGCCGATGGCCCTAATGCCCACATCACGATGGGGCATTCTCTTTTTTGAAAACCATATGTCGCCTGTCTTCCCCTGACTGAGAAGGCCTTCTGCTACACTTTCGTCAATGACCGGCCTGAGCCTCTTAACATCATAAACCGCATCGTTTTCCCGCAGATAGAGCTCTGACGCTGCGCAGGGGAAATGTTTCTTAAGTATATTCTTGTTCTCAGGGTCTATCACCGCTGCCTCATGGCTCTTTTCGAAAAAAGCGTCCGGGTGCCTCATGAAATACTGGTCAAGTGCGTCCTGAATGCCGAGCATGAAGATCGCGGATTCCTGTCCATGCCTTCCGACCCTCCCTGCCCTCTGCCACGCGCTCGAGACAGAGCCGGGATACCCCACGAGGATGCAGGCGTCGAGGCCGCCGATATCCACTCCCAGCTCCAGGGCGCTGGTGGAGACAACGCCGAGGAGCTCACCGCTGAAGAGCCTCTCCTCTATCTCTCTCCTTTCTCTTGGGAGAAAGCCCGCACGATATGGGCTGATCTTCTCCTCAAGCCCGGGTTCCCTGTCAACGGTCCACCGGTAGATTAGTTCTGTGATCTTCCTTGCCTTTGTGAAGACAATGGTCTTTAAGCCTGCCTTCAGACACTTAATGAACAGCCACGTCGCCTCTGTATAAGGGCTTTCGAGAGGATTGAGGAAGATAAAATGCTTTCCTGAGCGGGGGGCGCCGCTTTCCATTACCGCCTTGAACGGCATCCCCGCCAGTTCTTCCACCAGGGTCCGGGGGTTTGCGATGGTTGCTGAACACGCGATGAATTGAGGCTCCGAACCCCAGTGCTTGCATATCCTTCTCAGCCGTCTTAACACATGGGCCACATTGGAACCGAAGACGCCGCGGTAGGTGTGGATCTCATCTATGACCACGTATTTCAGGTTCCTGAAAAACCCTTCCCATTTTGCATGGAAAGGATTAATGGCGAGATGAAGCATATCCGGGTTTGTGAAGATTGCACTGGGGACGCTTTCCCGTATCTTTTTCCTCCGGTACGGTGTCGTGTCCCCGTCGTACACCTCTGCCGGCTGGATTGGTGATCCGGAACGGCGCGAGGGTGTTTTGCAGGGGCGGGGCGCCCCCGCCCTTACTTCGGGTATACCGATCAGATGGAAAAGCCCGTTGAGGTTTTTCATCTGATCCTGCTCCAGACCCTTAAGGGGGAAAATATAGAGAGCCCTTGTTTCGGAGTTCTCCATTATTGATTCGAGCACAGGTATGTTATAGATGAGGCTCTTGCCGCTGGCCGTGGGGGTCATCACAACCACATTCTCTCCCTGTCTGATCAAGTCGATGGCCTCGACCTGGTGGCTCCAGAACCGCTCAATACCCTGTCCTTTAAGCGCCTTTCTCAGCTCCTCGTTGAGGTCAAGCTTCATGTATCGGGGTTCAATCGAAGGAATATGCCTGTGCTCCGAGAGCTGGTACGCGAACCTCTTCTCTTTTTCCAGAGATTCAAGGAAGTCGGTGACGGACATGAGGTAATTATACCTTAACTGCCGGTGTAGAAATTGATGGAATATATACTAAAAGAAAAGAGAAAAGGGGGCCCGTTCCGCCGAGCCTCCGAAGACCAACCAATGCGCTTGTAGGACAAAAACCTATAGAATCGGGCAGAAGAAATCCTACAAAAAAATCCGATTTGCGCTGATATATATTTCCGGGCCCTTTCCATTATAGTCTAACTAAACATAACGTCATAGTAATTGCCGAATTATCTGTCATTCCAGCTTGTCTGGAATCTTTCTTTGACGATTCCGAACAAGTCGGAAGGATGCTGGACAAGCCAGCATGACAGAGAGGTTGCCTTATGCGACATAAATTAAGTCGCTATGTATAATCTCATTATGAAGGAGGAGATCATGAGCTTGAGGACTCTTTCGGAGGCGATAATTCTCCAATCCGCAGAGGATCTCTTGAGCGCTTCACACCGGAAGGAAGGTCTGGATTTTTTCAGCGGGGAAGGTTTCAGACTTTGTGCGGAAATGGCCGGGATGACCTTTGATGCGAAGCTTTCCTTTTTAAACATGCTCATAGGATACATTGCATCAGGGAAAGAGCTGAGGGAATGTTCGGGTGAAATGGTTGCAGGGCACAGGGTGAAGTCCGGGAAATTGAACTTTATTGAACCTGCCCATTCTTGAGGGGAAGACTTACAGTAACCGCTGTTCCCTTGTCAGCACTGCCCTCGATCCTGACCTTTCCACCTAAAAAGCGGGCGCGTTCCCGAATACCGATGAGGCCGAAGGAGCGAGGATCCAAGATCTGGTCTTCGGTGATTCCTTTGCCGTTGTCCTCAACGCGCAAAAGTACGTGACCTTCTTCCTTTTCGAGAAGCACCCGTACCCTCGTCGCTTCTGCATGACGGATCACATTGGTCAGGGCCTCCTGCAGGATGCGGAAAATGGCGGTGGAACGCTCGCCGTCCAGGGCGATATCGTCAGGCAGGAAACTCACTTCGCAAAGAATGCCGGTCCTCTTCTGGAACTCCTCAGACTGCCATTCAATTGCAGCGATGAGGCCGAGGTCGTCCAGCACCCCTGGTCTCAATTCCGTGCATATCCTTTTTACCGTGCGGATGGTTGAGTCAATGAGGCTTGCCATGGATTTTGTTTTATCGGCGATGGGTTCATAGTCCTTATATTTGCTGCCCAGCCATGAGGCGTCCATTTTCAGCGCGGTCAACACCTGGCCCAGCTCATCGTGAATCTCCCGCGCGATGTTTGTTCTCTCTTCTTCTCTCATGGCCTGCAGATATGCCGAGAGGTTCCGCAACTGCTCCCGCGAACTTCTCAATTGCTCCTCTGCCCAGCGCAGCGCCCCCTGTTCTGCAGCCATCAGTTCCGCGACCTGGCGCGCCCTCTGAAATCTCCGGAACAGAAGACCTGTTATCATGGCAGCAGCGAGGAATATGAGGGTGGAGAGGATGAATGCCGTCCGGTCCTTCTCTTTTGCCTCCAGGCTGTATGCAGCGTTGACATTGGCCACAACTTCGCGGAATTTATTGAACCAGGGATAGACCCGTTCACTGTCCAGGGCCTTTGCCCGGGCGAGCTTTCCGGCAGCGATCAGTCTGAGTTCCTCTTCCAGGGCTGCTTCGTATTCACTATAGGCGTCAAAGACCGGCTGGAGTCTTTTCTCCTGCGGATTGATGCTTTGTAATTCATTGAAGGTCCTCATCATTTCAGCGCGGGCCTTCTGCGTCTCTACCGCCATCTTCGGGCTGACTCTCTGTTGGCTGATAACCTGCCATGCGATGGCGTTTAACCGATGGGAATGCCCCTCGATGAGGGTGAGGAGGACTTCAGTCCTGTGGTTTTTTGCGGCCTGCTGACGGAGTATCCCTATGGTCGCCGCTGCTGCCGCGGCCACGACAAGGGTTACCAGCAAGACTGTCCATCTCGAAATCTGACGTCCTGCCCACGAGTGAAAAGGATTCGCATTTGGAATCGGCATATTCGTTACCAATGCATGATGAATGCCTCACTATCATAAAAGAAAGCTTCCAATGATTACAATAAAGACCTTATCCTCCAATCCCGATTTGGAAATTCTAAAACTGCTCCCTCTCCCTTGACGGGAGAGGGTTGGGGTGAGGGTGAACAGTTCACCTTTAAGATTACCCCTCCCCCTCGCCCCCTCCCGCAAGGGGAGGGGATTTATTGGGAGAACAATTTTATAGCTCTGTTTTTGGGTTATCGATGCCGATAAATCATACGGAGACAGGAAAGTGGTGCGAGGTCGGGAGGAGGGTTGAAAAAACAGAAAAAAACCTGTATGATTAATACCTTAAAGAAAAGAGGGGAAGTGGAAAAATGAGCGAACTGAAAAAGCTGAGGGAAGGGATCGACAAGATAGACGAGGAGATTTTGAACCTTCTCAATAAGAGGGCAAGGATTGTCATTGAGGTCGCCCGCATCAAGAGGAAAGAAAATGCCCGTTTTTATTCCCCTGAACGGGAAAAGGAGATATTGCAGAGGCTCATCTCCCTTAACAAGGGCCCATTCCCCAACAGCGCTATCAAGCCCCTCTACAGGGAGATACTCTCCGCCTCCCTTTCCCTGGAACAGCCGTTAAAGGTTGCCTATTTCGGACCTGTTGCCACCTTCACTCACCTCGCTGCCATGAGATATTTCGGCTCCTCCGCGAGCTTTATTCCGGTTATAGGGATCAAGGACGTGTTCGAATCCGTGTATTCAGGACAGGCGGAATACGGGGTTGTGCCGGTGGAGAATTCCAATGAGGGAGTGGTGAGCTATACCCTTGACATGTTCATGGATTATGACCTGAAGATTTCAGGTGAGGCCATGCTGAAGATATCCCACAATCTCCTTTCAAGAAGCGGCGACAAAGCGAAGATCAGGAAGATATATTCCCATCCCCAACCCACAGCCCAGTGCCGCAAATGGCTTGAAGCGAATATGCCGGGGATACCTATTCTCGAGTCAACCAGCACGGCGAGGGCCGCTGAAACGGCGTCACGGGAAGAAGATGCAGCCGCAATTGCCGGCGAAGTTGCCGCAAAGATCTATGACCTGCATTTTGTTGAACGCCATATAGAGGACTTCAAAGACAACTTTACGCGTTTCCTCATTATCAGCTGGGAGCCCTCGAAGAGGACAGGCAGGGATAAGACCTCCATTATGTTCTCGACAAAAGACAGGCCCGGCGCCCTCTTCACCATCCTTGAGCCGTTCAAGCAGGCGCGGATCAACCTGACGAAGATCGAATCGAGACCTTCCAAGAGAAAGGCATGGGAGTACATATTCTTTGTGGACATGGAGGGGCATATGGACGACAGAAAGGTGAAAAACGCCATAGAAAAGGTGAAGGAAGGATGCCTGTATCTCAAGATACTGGGCTCTTACCCCGCAGGTGAGACCAATGATTAGACCGCCTGAATATGTATCAGCCATTAAGCCCTATGTCCCCGGCAAACCCATGGAGGAGCTGGAGAGGGAGCTCGGGATAAAGGGATCCATAAAACTGGCATCCAACGAAAATCCCCTCGGACCGTCACCCCTGGCCCTTGAGGCCATTAAGGATGCAGCGAAGGATATTAACAGATACCCTGACGGAGGAGGGTACTATCTCAAGAATGCACTGGCGGAGGCCCTCGGTGCGGCGCCGGACAATCTTATACTGGGTAACGGGTCCAATGAGCTGCTGGATATGGCGGCGAGGACGTATATGCGGCCGGGCGATGATGCGGTAATGGCGAGCCCGTCCTTTGTGGTCTATGCCCTTGCGGTGCAGTCCATGGGATGCCGGGCCATACAGGTTCCCCTGAGGGAGCACACCCATGATCTTCCTGCCATGCTGGCTGCGGTAACCGGGAAGACACGGATCATCTTCATCTCCAACCCCAACAATCCCACAGGGACCATTAACAGGAAGAAAGAGTTTGACTATCTTATGGAGAGGTTGCCCGGGGGAATTCTCACGGTGGTGGACGAGGCATACTTTGAATATGTCTCCGACCCTGAATATGCCGACAGCATGAAATGGTTCCGCCGGGGAAAGGACATCCTGGTTCTGAAGACTTTTTCGAAGATATTCGGCCTTGCGGGCCTTCGTATAGGCTACGGCATTGCAAAGGCAGAGATCATTGCCGAGCTGAACAAACTGAGACCCCCCTTCAATACCAACTCCATTGCGCAGGTCGCTGCGCTGAAAGCCCTTGGCGACAAGGAGCATGTGGAGAAGTCCAGGGAGATAAATGAGGCGGGGAAAAAATATCTGTACAGGGAGCTTGGACAACTGGGACTGAGCTGCGTCCCTACCGAAGCGAATTTTGTCTATCTGCCGGTTGAGGACTCAGGCTCTCTTTACGATAATCTTCTGAAGAAGGGAGTCATTGTAAGGCCGATGGGGCCAAAGGCCCTCCGGGTCACCATAGGGCTTCCTGAAGAGAATGCGCGGTTCATCGAAGCGCTGAAGACGATCGTCAAGCCATGAAGAACCCTGCGGCTACTAATTGTGTCATTGTCCCGAAAATAGTAGTTACTAAGGGGTTCATAAGTAAAACCACATAGTTTGTCATTCCCGCTTGTCGGGAATCCTTCTGAAAGATTCTGGACAAGCCAGAATGACGGATTCGATACCTCGCAGCTTGCTGCAGGGTAGTTCATTTTAGGGAAATTTTCAGGTGAAAAAATATGACGTCATAATAGTTGGCGCCGGG
>CAMTVV010000207.1:0-3462 GCA_947085305.1 uncultured Nitrospiraceae bacterium | reverse complement strand
CTTGATAACTGAAAACTGTTCACTGGTAACTGTAGTTAATCGGTGGCTATGGTGTAATGGCAGCACAAGAGACTGTGGCTCTCTTTGTACGGGTTCAAATCCCGTTAGCCACCCCAACCAATTTTGCTCTGCAAAATTGGAGCAAATAGTCTTTAGTCATTAGTGAATAGTTTCGAGGACTCAGAGAATGTGATTTTGCTTTTCACTGATCACTGTTCACTTATCACTGTCTTATTGCGCCTGTAGCTCAGATGGATAGAGCATCAGCCTCCGGAGCTGAGGGTCGGAGGTTCGAATCCTCTCAGGCGCGTAGCAAATCTTGCGAGACAAGATTTGCAGTGAATAGTTGTTAGTCGTTAGTATTTAGTTTTTTTACTGACAACTGAAAACTATTCACTGATAACTGTAGTTATTGGGCCGTTAGCTCAGTTGGTAGAGCAGCTGACTCTTAATCAGCGGGTCGCTGGTTCGAATCCAGCACGGCTCACTTTAAAAATCAAATGCTTAGCGCCATTATGTCGTTATTTCAATAAGTTAGCCCTTCAAAAAAAACATTTGTCATTCGGCTCATAAAGCTGTACAATGAAATCAAGAGAAACAGAATGTATATCACTTTCACAGAGAAGGAGGATATCATGAGCAAAGTCATCATTGCTGTTGACCTGGGTCATTTCAAGGCTTACAGAGTCACCAAGGATCCCTTTGAGAAAAGTCCGAAAACGGAGCTCATCAAGAGTTACGACTCCATCGAGGCCCGTTTGAAGCTTTCAGATAAATTGAGTGATGCAGCCGGAAGATACCGGCAGGCCGGCGGCAGGAACGGCAAGGCTGCCGGGTTTGGCGAGGCCCATAACCTCGAGACAGAAACTGAAAAGAGGCTGATAGAACAGATCGCTGAGGATATCAATGAGCTCATTGCGAAAGAGAAGTGTGAAAAGTGGTATCTGGCCGCGGGCAAGAACATCAACAGCCAGATCGTGGAGAACCTGGAGCCCGCGGTAAAGGCAAAGCTGGACAAGAACATTCCCAGCAATCTCACAAAGGCCGGCAAAACCGATCTCCTGGACCATTTCGCCAGGGAAGCTCAGGTCGCGTAAAAAAAGCTCATAGCTCGTAGGAAAAGGAGACTTGAAGAAAAGAATCCTTGTGACAGGCGGTGCAGGGTATATCGGAAGCCATGTGGTCAAGGCCCTCGGTGAGAGGGGATATGAGGTCCTGACCTATGACAACCTCTCAACCGGGAACCGATGGGCAGTGCTTTACGGCGACCTCGCAGTGGCCGATCTTTCGGACAGTGTTGCCCTCGAGAAGGTCCTAAGGGGATTCACACCCGATGCGGTCATGCATTTCGCAGCTTTCATCGTGGTACCTGAAAGCGTGCGGGAACCCCTCAAATATTACCGGAACAATACCATCAATGCCATACACTTGCTTGAAGCCCTCCGGAAGTTCGGCGTCAATGTTTTCATTTTCTCTTCCACCGCCGCTGTGTACGGAATACCGGAGGTCATTCCCGTCAATGAGGACGCTCCCCTGCGGCCCATCAATCCCTACGGCTCGTCAAAGATGATGACCGAATATGTCCTTAAAGACCTGAGCGTTGCCTGCCGGGATTTCCGATATGTCTCCCTCAGGTATTTCAATGTGGCAGGCGCTGACAGGGACTGCAGGCTAGGACAGGCATACAAAGAGGCAACGCACCTCATCACACGGGCGCTGAAGACAGCAAAAGGGGAGTTTCAAAAACTCGATCTCTTCGGCGCCGATTACCCCACCCGGGACGGCACATGCCTCAGGGACTATATCCATGTGGATGACCTGGCAGAGGCCCACATCCTTGCCCTGGAATACCTGTTGGACGGTGGAAGAAGCGACGTCTTCAACTGCGGCTACGGCCACGGATATTCTGTGAGGGAAGTGGTGGATGCGGCAAAGAAAGTGACGGGGATGGATTTCAGGGTGGAAGAGACAGCAAGGAGGGAAGGCGACCCGCCTGCACTTGTGGCGGACAGCTCAAAGCTGAAAAGGGAGCTGGGCTGGAAACCTCAATACGATGACCTTGAATATATAATCAGGTCCGCATGGGAATGGGAAAAGCGCTTGCCGGTTGGCTCGTAGCTCGCGGCTCATTGCTGATAGCTGATAGTCTTTTTACCTCTTAACCCATTTCCCTTTTATTCTTTTTACCTTTTCCTGAACATCATCAACACCGGATTTGCGAGGTAGTAAAGATAGACCCTTTTCGATTCCATGGGCAGGTTATAGCGGAGCCGGATTTCTGATGCCGGGGGGAAAAGCCTCCGGAGGAGCACTCTGGCAGTATCAAGGGGCGTATCCAGCAGGGTTGTGAAGAGCGCCAGCCTCACGTAGCTTCTCGTGACCTCAGGGAAGAACCCCCTGAGAATATTCCTTTTGAGAAGCGAGTAGCCCAGGACCCTTTTCCTGGCAAGATAATCCGGGATATCTGTTCCAAGGATTTCATGAAGGAGTCTCAGCGTAAAAAAGGTAAGCCGCTCCATCTTGATCCTACCGGCGTCGGAAAGAAGCCTTTCCCAGTCGAGCTCATGGCGGTATTTCCTTGCCAGCCCTGAGACAAGAAGGGCAAATTTCAGGGGCCTGAACCTGTGGATAAAAAGATGAAATATCGCGTAGAGAAGATACCGCTCCGGGGAGAGGAAGGAAATTTCCTGACCTTCATATTGCTCCTTCCTCATGCCTTCCCACCAGAACTCAGGGTCTGCCTTAAAGGCCCTCTTCACCAGGTTCCAGTGTACCTCCACAAGATATGAACCGTTGCCGAGAATAAGATGGTAGTTGGTTTCCCGCAGGTCCCTTTCGTTGAACTCCATGACCTCGCAAAATCCCTCATCCGCCAGTATCTTCTTTGTTTTTTCGAGCTCCGCGGGACGCACGAGGAGGTCAACGTCTCCTGTGGGATAAACCCCAAAATCTCCCATTATAATATCAGCGGCCAGGGAGCCCTTCACAGGAATTGCCTCAACCCCCGCCCCCCTGAGCATGGTGATAATCCTCATGGTTTCTCTGGAGTGAAGGACATTCTGATGGAACGTGGCAAGATAGGCCCTCTTCAACCTATCCATAAATTCGGGCGGTATATCCCGGAATTCCTTCATGTTCCTGTAAAGGAGGGGAGAGACCAGATTTATGTCAGCCAGTTTGAGCGCCTTGTTGAAGTCTATGGACGCGGGGTGTTTCGAGATAAAACCTTCAATCTCCCCTTTTTCTTCTCCGGAGAGATCTAACCGGGAGAGGGAGAGGACCAACTCTTCTTCGGGACTCAAATTGTTGGGATACCTCCTCCTTGTTAGTTTAAAAGAGTTATATTGCAACAGCCTACATCTCTACATCTCGCAGGAAATAATGAGTTCAAGGAACATTCTCAAAACCTGCCGTCAAAAAGTGTTTGTCAAAACAGAAGGCTTTTTTGATCCTTTGTCGTTT
>CAMTVV010000206.1:0-4160 GCA_947085305.1 uncultured Nitrospiraceae bacterium | reverse complement strand
GAAAAGCTCCATCCACATCCTCCGCCTCCATGTACGGCACTGTAGCGGCGACCCTTTCGACGATCTTCGAGGCCCCTTTGTCAGGACTGTGGTAGAGAGAGAAGATCGGGCTGGTGTTCGCCTCGCAGGCGCTCATAAGCCTCAACCGGTCAACCTTCGGCTTTGAGTGGGTTTCCTCGTGGGGATAAACCCCCTTTCCCAGTTCCTGGAGTCTCACAAGACCGAAAAAACCCCGGAGCCTTTTCCTTTCTCCGCCCGCAAGGTAGTCCATCTCATAGGCATAAAAACAGGGCTTATCGGATCTCCGCAGGATGCCTTCCTCCATCCAGAACCTCAGATATCGGGCTGCCCTGAGGTACTTATTCTCTTCTTCGTTATCTCCCGGCTGTTCCAGGCCGGCATCTATCCTGACGATGTTGCAGGCGCTTTTCTTGTAGAGGATATCCCGCAGTTCCGGGGTAATGATGTCATAGGGAGGGGCAACCACCTCTCCGCCCTTCACCTTTGCCGTATCGTAGAGAATTCCCCTGAAAGGGATGACTTCAGCCATTTTTTCCTTTCGCGCAAGGAGGACACCGTCCCCATTGCACAAGTTCAAGAGATTTGTGGAAGTAGGCCCACGCTGTCAGAAAAAACAGCAATATCTTAGCACGCTTAAGAGCCGAAATTCAAACTTTCTGAATGCAGCGCGCCCTGTGTGTTATTATGATATCCATGCTGAAATTCGAAGTTCTGAAAACGGACGGTGGTGTGCGCAGAGGCATTCTCCGGTTGTTGCGTGGCGATATCCAGACCCCCGCTTTCATGCCTGTCGGCACCAATGCAACAGTGAAGGCCATGTCTTCTGATGAGCTGAAGGAGATAGGGGCCGAGATCATCCTCGGCAACACGTACCATCTCTACCTGAGACCGGGACACGAGGTCATCCGGTCTGTAGGAGGGCTTCACCGTTTCATGAACTGGGACAGGCCTATCCTCACTGACAGCGGAGGGTTCCAGGTCTACAGCCTTTCCGCCCTGAGGCAGATAGAGGAAAACGGGGTCTGCTTCAGATCCCATATTGACGGCTCCATGCATTTCATCGGTCCTGCCGAAGCCATGGAGATTCAGCGCGCCCTCGGTTCAGATATCGCCATGGTCTTTGATGATTGCACTCCCTATCCCGCCACGCATGAATATGCCCTGGATTCGTTGAAGCGCACTCTTGGGTGGGCAAAGAGATGCAGGGAATTGCAGAATGAAGGGCAGGCGCTATTCGGCATTGTTCAGGGTTCAACTTACAAGGACCTTCGGACCATGAGCATCGAGGGGCTCCTTGATATAGGATTTGACGGGTATGCAGTGGGGGGGCTGAGTGTGGGCGAACCAAAGGAAGTGATGCACGAGATGATACGCTTTGTCGGTCCCCTTTTACCGAGAGAGAGGCCGAGGTATTTGATGGGGATCGGCGACCTCATGGATGTCCTTGTGGCGGTGGAGGCCGGTTTCGATATGTTCGACTGCGTTATGCCGACGCGGAATGCCCGGAACGGCACCCTGTTTACGAGCGCAGGCAGGATAAGCATCAAGAGGACCGAGTTCAAGGCGGATGAAAGACCCCTGGACCCCCAATGTCTCTGCCCCACATGCAGGAATTACTCCAGGGCCTACCTCAGACATCTCTTCCTCACGCGGGAGATACTCTCCATGCGGTTAAATACAATGCACAATATCTATTTTTATATGGATTTCTTCAGGAAAATGAGAGAGGCTATACAGGCCGGGAAGTTCCAGGATTTCAAAAGAAGATATGAGAATATGGCATGGATAGAGACAACGGTGTAAGGAAGGTCCTCCTTTACACCCTCGCGGCGAACGCCGCTGTTGCCGCTGCCAAGATATCCTACGGCTATTTAACGAACTCTATCGCCATGGCATCCGACGGATTTCACTCCCTCTTCGACGGCGCCTCCAATGTGATAGGCCTTGTCGGCATCTGGATAGCCTCCCATCCTCCGGACCGCCGGCATCCTTACGGACACAGAAAATACGAGACCCTTTTCACCCTGGCCATCGCATCCATGATCTTTCTCACCTGCTATCAGATCCTCAGAAAGGTGTACCTGTCCTTTCTCGAAGACCACAGGACAGAGGTCACCCCGGTCAGCTTTATCGTGATGCTCCTCACCATTGCGGTGAACGTCGGCGTGACGCTCTACGAGACGAGGAAGGGGAGGGAGCTGAAGAGCGACTTCCTGCTGGCGGATGCAAAACATACAAAAAGCGATATTCTCGCATCTCTCTCAGTGATAATAAGCCTTGTGTTTGCAAGGCTCGGATATGGGCGGGCGGATGCAGTCGTCGGGATAATCATAACGCTCCTCATAGCAAGGGTTGGTTACGGTATCCTGAAGAGCGCCTCGGATATCCTTGTGGATGCGGTCTGTATCGATACCTTTGCGGTGGAGGAAGTCGTGAAGCACATCGAAGGGGTGAGGGGCTGCCATGACATAAGAGCGAGGGGCACGGTCTATTCCACATTCCTTGATCTCCATGTGCTTGTGGACCCCGGGCTCTCCGTAGAAAAGGCCCATGAGATCGCGGACAGGGTCGAATCCGTTATCAAGGAACGGTTCGATTCAGTTGTGGATATCGTTGTCCATGTGGAGCCTGAGGATAAGGCGGCAGATAAGCGGTGAAGCAGACATGCGGAGTTGGGGAGAACGGGACAAATTTCCGTGCTCTTTTATAGGAGAGCAGAAAAGTTCATCTCCGACATATCTCTCAGGACCATGTCCGCCCCTGATGAAACAAGGGAATCATAGGGGTAGGGTCCGGTTGCAACAGCAATGGCATACGCGCCATAGATCTTTGCGCATTCCACGTCCCTGGGGGTATCGCCGATGACGATGCAGTCTCTGTAATCCACATCCCGGTGATGGATGCGGTGAAACCTTTCCACAGCAACAGGAAGAAGCTTATTCCTGTCCTCCTCGTCACTACCAAAAGCGCCGAAAGGGAAATAGCTGTTGAGGTCGAAGGAGGCGAGTTTTATCCTTGCCCCTGCCTCTATGTTGCCGGTGAGGAGACCCAGGAAGATGTCATCCATACGGTTTAGGAGTTCCAGGGACTCTTTAATCCCGGGCTTCAGATGCTTTCCCGGCGTCTCGATCTCCCTACGGAGGTGACTGATGTAGCGCTCAGAAAAGAGACCGATATTGCCGTCCTCTGCATTCAGGCCGTATTTTCCGAGGCCCTCTTTTATGATCTGGATGTCGGTCTTCCCTGCCATGCTGATCCCTTTGAATGCGTCGCGGACAGAGAATATCTCCTCAAACGCGAGGTTCATGGACTTCGTCCCTGCACCGCCTGTGCCCATCAATGTCCCGTCGATATCAAAAAGTACAAGTTTCATGCAATCTCCCTGCAAATGAAAATCTTCTCCTCTATTATAAAGGTTCCGGGGATTTTTCTGGAACACGATTCATTCCTTGACGAGTACGCAAAATCAAGCAGGGATCGAGCCTGAAGATTTACGGTAGAAGAACAAACGCGAAGCTAAGGGGCGCGGCATTTTTGCCGTGCCCCTCTTGAGCGACTGGTTAGATATTGCGCAGTTTTCTCAAAGACGAGCAGACCTTGTTAGCTCTCAAACATCGCAGCATCTCTGAAGTATGTACGTGCTTCTCTTTCCAAACCGAGCCTTTCCGCCACTCGTTTCAAATCAATACGATTAAGCACGTCAATGGTAACCGGCCTCTTTGCATCAAAGAACACAAGGGAATGAAGAAACCGCTTAGTGATGTCGGAATTGAGCAGAAGACTTGCGAAAGTTGCCTCCTCTTCGGAACCGCATGGGATGGAATAACACGTATCGTCTAAGACCACCGGTTTGTTCTTGTATTTTCCGACAACCACGAACCGACAATTTTTGTAGAGTCCGGAGATTGCTACTTTCCATGGAGAAAATGTGTAGTCTCCAACACCGAATACCGAGAACCGTGGTCGCTTCTGATATATTATGCTCTGACGACGATCCAGAACGTCCGCGTGACGCAACAAGTATGTCCACGTCTTTGGAGCGGTTCTCATGATAGACTCAGTGTCATCACCAGGCTTCCGCTGCGTCACGAGAACAGAGCGTTGCGGTAGAAGCCTATCATTGGCGAGATCGGAAGACT
>CAMTVV010000205.1:0-20826 GCA_947085305.1 uncultured Nitrospiraceae bacterium | reverse complement strand
GTGACTGGAGTTCAGACGTGTGCTCTTCCGATCTCCCTCCAGGCAAAGATCATGAGGGTCATTCAGGAAGGAGAGCTCGAGCGGGTCGGGGGGCTCAAGACAATTCCGGTGGATGTGCGGGTAATAGCGGCTACAAACAAGGACATCGAACGGGCGGCTTCAGAAGGGACGTTCAGGGAAGATCTTTATTACAGACTCAGCGGTTTTCCCATAAGGATTCCCTCCCTGAGGGAGAGGGCAGAAGATATCCCCCTGCTTGTGGATTTCTTTATACGTAAATACTGCGCTGAGATGAAAACCCCGCTAAAAGATGTCTCGAAAGAAGTATTGGACATGCTGATAAACCACCCGTGGAAGGGAAATGTCAGGGAACTGGAAAATACCATGGAACGGGCCATCATCCTCTGTGACGGCAGGTTGATAACCCCTGAACATATCTCATTGAGCCCCGTTACAGCGAGAACAGCCCTTGAGATGCTCCCCATGGACGGCACCCTCGGGGATGCAGCAAAAGAGGCCCTGCGCATGGCAGAGACCCAGAGGATAAAAAAGGCCCTGCTGGAAACAAAAGGCAATAAGAGCAGGGCGGCTGAGCTGCTTGACGTAAGCTATAAAACGCTTTTGACCAAGATCAAAGATTACGCTATCGAATAACACAAAAGCCCGGCTTGTATGGTAAAATACTGCATTCGCCTATTTCCCCGGAAAACCCGTATTTTTAAAACAAGACGTGAAAGATAACTGGAGGGCAATGAATGGCAGGACATTCCAAGTGGGCCCAGATAAAACATAAGAAGGCCCATACCGACGCAAAAAAAGGAAGAACCTTCACCCGCATGGTAAAGGAAATATCTGTTGCGGCAAGGCTCGGAGGGGGTGACCCTGATGGAAACCCGAGGCTGAGGCTTGCCATCGAAAAGGCGAAAGAAGTGAACATGCCCCAGGATAATATTAAAAGGGCTATCATGAAAGGCACCGGAGACCTCCCCGGGACCTCCTATGAAGAATTCACCTACGAGGGCTACGGCCCTGGTGGCGTAGCAGTACTCATCGAAGTCCTTACGGACAATAAAAACAGGACGATTCCTGAGATCCGGCATTTGATGTCAAAACACGGCGGAAATCTGGGGGAGGCGGGCTGTGTTGCATGGATGTTCCAGAAGAAAGGATATATCCTCGTGGATAAGGCCAGGGGCGACGAGGAAACCCTGATGACCATTGCCCTTGATGCCGGCGCCGAAGATATGAAGAATGACCCAAGGGAAGACAACTTCGAGATTATCACCGCTCCCGAAGACCTCAGCAAAGTAAAAGGCGCCGTCGAAGGCGCAAATATTTCTGTTTCCCTTGCCGAGACAACAATGCTTCCCATGAGCTACGTGCCCGTTGATGAAAAGACAGCAGAGCAGGTGATGAGACTCATGGAAGTTCTTGAGGAAAATGAAGACGTACAGAATGTCTATGCCAACTTTGACGTTACCAATGAGGTTATGACAAAGGCCGGCAAGTAACATGACCCCTCTCCGCACCATCCTGAAAAGAAAATTCCTCGCCGGGCTCGTTGTCCTCATCCCCGTAATACTCACCCTTAAGGTAATCGTATGGTTTTTCAACTTCGTGGATGATCAACTGGCATTTATGTTCGACAAAGTGCTCGGATACCATGTATACGGCCTCGGGTTTATCACCGCCATAGCCATGGTGTTCCTAGTCGGCATCGTCTCCACAAATGTCATCGGGAAGAGAATGGTCGGCGTTATGGATACGCTTCTCCTCAAGGTTCCCATATTCAAGGGCATCTATACCGCCCTGAAACAGCTTGCCAATGCATTTTCTCCCGAAAACACCGGTTCTTTCAAGAAATTCGTGATCGTCGAATATCCGAGGCCGGGGGTCTTTGCCTTCGGCTTCCTCACAAAGGAATGCTCGGTAATATCTAAAAGAACGGGGAGGAAAGGTGTTTCAGGGCAGTATATATTCCCACAAATCACCTCTACCTCGGAGAGGTGATCCTCTTTAAGGGAGAAGATGTTTTCTACACCGACATCCCTATAGAAGAGGGCATCAAGATCATACTCTCGGGGGGGATCGCCACGCCGCCGAAGATTGCCGGGGCAAAGGAATGAACCTTTCCTGCGTTATCCTTGCTGCAGGTCTCGGAACGCGGATGAAGTCCAGGCTTCCGAAGGTGCTGCATAAGGTATGCGGGATTCCGATGCTCCAGGCTGTTGTCAGTGCTGCGAAAAGGCTGAAGCCCGACAGAATGGTCATTGTGGTCGGGGGACATAAGGAACTCATAAAAGAAGCGGTGGAAGGTAAGGACGTGGTTTTTGCGCTTCAGAAAGAGGCCCGGGGCACCGGCCACGCGCTTCAGTGTGCGAGACCTGCGCTGAAGAACTCAAGGGGAGTCGTAGTCGTGTTAAACGGCGACACCCCCCTTGTACGGTCTGACACCATAAAGAAATTTCTGCAGCTCCACTGGAGAAATAAAAACGCCGTTTCAGTACTGTCATTTGCAGCGACCGATCCGGACAATTACGGCAGGATTGTCAGGGATGCTTCAGGTCAGGTATTCGGCATAGTCGAACAGAACGATGCAGACGCTGCACAGAAAAAGATTCGCGAAGTCAACAGCGGCGTCTATGCCTTACATCCTCGCGCCCTTGCGCTTTTGGATGAGATACGGAGGAACAGGTCAAAAGGCGAATATTACCTCACCGATATTGTTGCCGCGGCCCTGAGAAAAAGAGTAAGAACTGCTGCCTATTGCATCGGCACAGAAGAAGAATTCCTGGGGGTAAATACGAGGAGAGAACTTTACGAGGCGTCCCGATTGATGAAGAGACAGATCATCAACAAATGGGTTGACAGGGGAGTGATTTTTCTTGACCCTGATTCAGCCTTCATCCATCCCGACGTATCCGTGGGTGAAGGGACAACGCTTTATCCTAACGTCTATCTTGAAGGACATACGAGGATAGGGAAAGGTTCCATAATCTATCCGAACGTAAGGATTCGGAACAGCGAGATCGGCAACAGCGTCGTGATCATGGATTCCACGGTCATAGAAGACTCACGGATAAGAGACAGGGCAACCGTCGGCCCTTTTGCCCGCATACGGCCCGGCTCTGACATAGGGAGCGAAGCCAGGATCGGCAATTTTGTGGAGCTGAAAAAGTCGGCCATCGGGAAGGCAAGCAAGGCATCCCATCTCAGCTATCTGGGAGATGCAATCATAGGAAAGCATGTTAACATCGGCGCCGGCACCATCACCTGCAACTATGACGGAGTGAAAAAACATGCAACAGAGATTGGAGATGATGTCTTCATCGGCAGTGACACCCAGCTGGTCGCTCCCGTACGTATCGGCAGGGGCGCGTATGTCGGCGCAGGCTCCACCATAACACGCGATGTCCCCCCCAATGCCCTCGCCATCAGCAGAACAAGACAGAGGACTATTGAAGGCTGGGCATTAAAAAAGTTGAAAGGTGAAAGTTCAAAGTTGAAAGTGAAAGGAGAAAAGGGCAAAGGGTAGTTGGTAACAAGTAATAAGTAGTTAAGAGAATTGCTTCTTTTACTACTGACTACTGACTACTGACTACTGACTACTGACATGTGTGGAATAATCGGATATACCGGAAAAAAGGATGCCGTCTCTGTGGTGCTGGAGGGGCTTAAGCGGCTGGAATACAGAGGGTATGATTCCGCAGGTATCGCATTTTTTTCCGAGGGGAAAATAACGATACAAAGGAAAAAAGGCAAGGTAAAGGACCTCCTCAACCTCTTTAGCGCCGACAAACCTGTAAGCCATACCGCTATCGGTCACACCCGCTGGGCAACCCATGGGAAGCCCTCCGAGGAAAACGCTCATCCCCATCGGTCAGACAATATCGTCATTGTTCATAACGGCATAGTCGAAAACTACCTGGAACTGAAACAGAACCTCATGGCCGGAGGATACACATTCACGTCGGATACGGATACGGAAGTCCTATGCCACCTCATCCATAAGCACTCCAGGGACTATCCTCTGGAAGACGCGGTGCGTCATGCCTTGAGAGGGGTGAAGGGCGCATATGCTATTGCAGCGATCAACGAAAAGGAAGAGGGAAAGATTGTGGGAGTAAGAAAAGACAGCCCCCTCTGCGTCGGCCTCGGGTACGGCGAGTATTTCGTCGCCTCGGATGTCCCGGCATTCTTCAACCACTCCAAGGACGTAATCTACCTTGATGACGGGGAGATGGTGGTGATGACCGATGACGGGGTAGCGATCACCACCATGGAAGGGGAGCCCATACACAAAGAGATCATCTCCATTCCGTGGAGTCCTTCCATGGCAGAGAAGGGCGGATACAAGCATTTTATGCTCAAGGAGATTTATGAACAGCCCCGGGCTATTGCGGATACTCTCAGGGGAAGATTCACCATGGAAACAGGCGAGGTGAACCTGGAGGAGTTCGGTCTTGGAGAGGAAGAGATTAAGGCCGTTGACAGAATCTCCATTGTCGCCTGCGGCACCTCCTGGCATGCAGCCCTTGTCGGGAAATACCTTATCGAAGATATGGCGCGGGTGCCTGTGGAAGTGGACATCGCCTCTGAGTTCAGATACAGAAAGCCCATCGTAAGATCCGAGGACCTGCTTATAGCCATTACCCAGTCGGGAGAAACCGCGGATACCCTCGCAGCCCAGAGGGAGGCCAAACGCCTGGGGGCAAAAGTGATGAGCATATGCAATGTGGTGGGCAGCACCTCTGCGCGGGAGGCCGACGCGGTGTTCTACACTCGCTCCGGCCCCGAGATAGGGGTCGCCTCAACAAAGGCATTCACCTCCCAGATTGCAGCGCTCTATCTCTTCGCCGTTGCCGTAGCCCTCGGAAAGGGACGGATCTCCCGGGACAGCGCCAGGGAACTGGAACAGGAACTCCTCTCCATACCGGACAAGATCGAGCAGATGCTGGCGCGAAATGACGAAATCGAGAAAATCGCAAAGGAGTTATTCAAGGCAAAAGATTTTCTTTACCTGGGAAGGGGGATACACTTCCCTATCGCCCTTGAGGGAGCTCTGAAACTCAAGGAGATTTCCTATATCCACGCAGAGGGGTATCCTGCCGGCGAGATGAAACATGGCCCCATTGCGCTTATTGACGAAGAGCTGCCGGTGGTCTTTCTTGCGCCCGGAGGCGCGCTCCACGAAAAAATCGTTTCGAATATACAGGAAGTAAAAAGCAGAGGGGGCAAGGTCGTATCGTTGATCAACCATGGTGACGGGGAAGTGTCCGGCCTTTCGGACTTTTCTTTCCCTGTCCCTGACACCAATCTCTATCTCTCAGCAATACTGCTGGCGGTGCCTCTGCAGCTTCTTGCTTATCATATAGGCGTATTAAGGGGCTGTGATGTTGATCAGCCGAGGAACCTGGCAAAAAGTGTCACGGTCGAATAGTTCATAGTTCAATTTGGCTCATAGTTCATTGCTCATGGCTCATGGTCTCTTGCTATCAGCTATGAGCTAACAGCTATCAGCTAAGAATGAGCCATGAACTATTTTTGACGCATATGCCCTGGTTTTGTTAGTATAAAAAGAGCAGAGATGTCAAAAGAAAGCTTATTGGAAAGCCTTAATCCCCAGCAGCGCGAAGCCCTTCTCTATACGGAAGGCCCGCTTCTTGTTCTTGCCTGCGCAGGGAGTGGAAAAACAAAGGTCATCGCCCACAAATTTGCGCACCTTGTGAAATCGAAAAAGATATCGCCCGCTTCCATACTTACCTTAACGTTCACCAACAAGGCTGCAAATGAGATGAAAGAGAGGATTAGCTCCCTGTCGGGAAAGGACATGGCCGGCTCCTGGATAGGCACGTTTCATTCCCAGTGCAACAGACTGCTCAGAAGGGAAATACACGCGCTGGGGTACAAACCCGATTTTTCGATCTATGATGACGACGACCAATGCACGCTCATGCGGCACATCCTGAGGGAGTTCAAGTTTCATGAGGCCCTTTACAAGGGCGTGGCGGCAAAGATAAGCTCCCTGAAGTCGCGCCTCATAAGGCCGGAGGAGTTCCTCTCTACCGGGGACGGCTTTGGATTTGATGAGAAGCTGGCAAAGGTATATATACGGTACCAGGATGAGTTGAAGCGGTGTAATGCCCTGGACTTTGACGATCTCATAGGGCTTGCCGTTATGCTTTTTGAACGCCATCCCGAGATCCTGAAAAAATATCAGGATACCTTCTCCTACTTGCTTGTTGATGAGTTTCAGGATACGAATACCGCCCAGTACCGGCTATTAAAGCTGCTCGGTTCAAGCCACAGGAATATCTCGGTCGTTGGCGACGATGACCAGAGCATCTACCGGTTCAGAGGCGCTGATGTCGGCAACGTATTCACTTTTGAAAAAGACTTCCCCGGCACAAAGGTGATACGCCTTGAGCAAAACTACCGTTCTACCCAAAACATACTGAACGTGGCCGGCGCTGTAATCTCCAAGAATCCTGTGAGGAAACCGAAAAGGTTGTGGACAGGAAGGGAAGGCGGGGAACAGGTATACCATTGCTGGCTCAACAATGAAGACGAAGAGGCCAGGCACATTGCGAAAACAATAAAGGAACTCTATCTGAAAGGGGCATACGAATTCAGCGCCTTTGCAGTGCTCTATCGCATCAATATCCAAGCAAGGGCTGTTGAGGAAGCTTTGCGGGATGAGGGGATCGCCTATCATATTGTGGGCGGGATCGGTTTCTATCAGAGGAAAGAAATAAAAGATATTGTTGCCTATCTGCGGCTCATCATGAATCAAAGTGATAATGTAAGCCTGAGAAGAATCATAAATTGCCCCCCAAGGGGAATCGGCGCTGCAACCCTCTCGAAGCTAGAGAATGAAGCAAAAAAGAAGTCCACGAGCCTCTTCGAGGTTATAAAATCCACCGTAAAGGCAAACGGCGTCACCGCCGCGGTGAAAGAAAAACTGGAAGCATTCGTCAAGCTTATCGAGCAGATGGCGTCCAGGAAATACAAAACGGCTTCGGACATGGTCCGGGATGTCGTGCAAAAAACGGGCTACGGGGAATTTACCGATGAAGACAGGATGCAGAACATCAACGAGCTCATCGCGTCTTCCCTGGAGACAGATACCAAGGATTTCGTTGACAAGGTATCCCTCCTGACTAATCTTGATGATTCCGCCAGGGACAAATCAGTGAGCCTTATGACGCTTCACAGTGCGAAGGGCCTTGAGTTTCCCGTCGTATTCATTATCGGCCTCGAGGAAGGTGTACTTCCTTTTTTTAAAACCCTCGACCATCAGGATGAGATTGATGAAGAGCGCCGGCTCTTTTACGTGGGGATGACAAGGGCCAAGGATTTACTCTGGCTTACCGGCGCAAGCAAGAGAAAGCTTTATGCAAAGTTCCAGGACCAGGAACCGTCCCGGTTCCTCTCCGACATCCCGAAGAAATGCTGCGAGTGGATAGAAAAATCCAGGACATCCCATGTTGTCCCTCTGCAAAAAGCGGGCGCAGACTCGAAAAAACCGGTTTTCCCCTATGTCGCGGGTTGCAGGGTGAGACATCCTAAGTGGGGAGTGGGTGTGGTAAGGGACTGTTACGGTAATGGCGATGAACAGAAGGTAATGGTCAACTTTCCGAATATAGGGATCAAGAAGCTTGTCCTCAGGTTCGCTAATCTCGAAAAAATCTGATCGTGCGGGATAAATGGTGAAAATAGACGTCGGACATATCGCACATCTTGCCAGGCTGCGCCTTACCGGGGAAGAGAAAGAAAAGTTCGGCGCGCAACTGAGCGGCATTCTCGCCTATGTGGATAAGCTGAATGAACTTGATACCTCCGGGGTTGAACCGACATCCCACGTGCTGGCAATGGGCAATGTTATGAGGGAAGATGCA
The DNA here is from genome assembly GCA_947085305.1 of uncultured Nitrospiraceae bacterium. GTDB lineage: Bacteria > Nitrospirota > Thermodesulfovibrionia > Thermodesulfovibrionales > UBA9159 > JAMCQB01. Next base: position 12,928 of record CAMTVV010000205.1, on the reverse strand, counting down.
TTGAGGAGCTCGTTGTCCACGGACGGGGCGCTCATGAACGCCCCTGACAGGGCTGATGATTTCTACAGAGTGCCGAAGATTATCGAATGACAACTGGTTCAAAAGTTCAGGAATTTCTCAGCAGCTTCCGCACTTCTGCGCTTCTGCGCTTCTGCACTTTCGGGCTGCCGGAGGCAGTATGTTAAGGTGCATGCTCAAAGCGAAAATTCATATGGCAACTGTGACCGAGTCCAACCTGGAATACGAGGGCAGCATCACCATAGCGGAAGACATATTGAAGGAGACGGGGATACTTCCTTACGAGCTGGTGATGGTGAGCAACATGAACAATGGAGAGAGATTTGAGACATATGTCATACCAGGGGAAGCAGGGAGCGGCATGATTTGCCTCAACGGACCGACAGCGAGAAAGGGCGTAGTCGGTGACAGGGTGATCATTTTCTGTTATGGTTATTTTGAGGAAGGCGCGTTAAAGGATTTCAGCCCCAGGATAGTCCGACTCGCCCCCGGCAACAAGATTACAAAGCCGTAACACCTGACGTGTTACGGCTTTCATAGATCCTATAAGACTTATAGGACCTATTCATCACGGTTTTTATAATGGACGAAATAGGCATTGTAAAGAGCATTCAGGGCGTCATTGCAACGGTGTCGGTGGAAAGAAAATCTGCCTGCGAACAGTGCGCGGCAGGGTGCAAGGTCACCGACGCGGGAGCTGAGATCGAGGCTGTTAACCGGGCAAAGGCAGCCATAGGACAGAAAGTACGGGTCGAACTGAAGCCCTATACCTATCTGAAAGGATCGATCATTGTTTACGGGTTGCCGGCCCTCGCATTAATTATCGGGGCGGTCGTCGGAAAAGAGTTTTTCAGTGGTCTTTTCCGGACCATGGACCCTGATATCGTTTCAGCCATGTTCGGTCTCGGCGCGTTCATTGTCTCTTTTATTCTCATTAAATTCTGGAGCATGCGTTTGGAAAAGAAAACAGAGTATAAACCTGTCATTGAGGAAATCTTAGAAGAATAACTTCATTCCATCTGAGAGGGGGAATTCTATGGCTAATTTTGAGGTGAACAGAATTCGCAACATCGCGGTGATTGCACACGGAGGGGCAGGCAAGACATCTCTGACCGAAGCGCTGTTATTCGCCTCCGGCGCCGTTGACAGATTGGGCTCTGTTGACAGCGGGACATCCACCACGGATTTTGAACCCGAAGAGATCGCGCGGAAAATAACGATCACTTCATCCCTGTGTTTTTGCAGCTGGAACAACCACCGGCTCAATCTCATCGACACTCCTGGTTTTATCAACTTCATTGAAGACGCCCGGGGGTGTTTGAAAGCTGCTGATGGGGCAGTGGTGATCGTAAGCGCGATTTCGGGCGTCAAGGCCGAAACCGAAAAGATATGGAAATATGCTTGCGAATACGAGATACCGAGGATAGTTTTCATAAACAAGATGGACAAGGAAAACGCTGATTTCTCCATGGCTGTTTCCGAGCTGGAGAAGTCCTTTGATGCAGAGGCGGTTCCCCTGCAGATGCCCATAGGGTCAGGGGAAACATTTTCAGGGATTATCGACCTCGTCACCATGAAGTCAACAACGTATAAAACCGGTAAGGCTGTTGAGACAGAAATCCCCTCCGAACTTCTCACGGAGGCTCAGGGATACCGGAAAAAGCTTGTGGAAAAGATCGCGGAGTCGGACGATGCGCTCCTTGAGAGATACCTGGAAGGGGGAGAGTTAACCCATGATGAGATTATCAAGGGCATTAAGGAGGGCTCTTTGACCCGCAGGTTTATCCCTGTTGCATGCGGCAGTGCCGTAAAGAACATCGGCATACCGCAGCTTCTTGATACTCTTGTCCTCTGCCTGCCCTCACCGGCGGAAATGGCGCGAATATCTCCGGTGAAGGGGAAGAATCCAAAGGATAGCAGGGAAGTCGAGAGAAAGGTGGACGAAAAAGAGCCTTTTTCTGCGTACGTGTTCAAGACCATTGCAGACCCCTACGCAGGGAAACTCTCTCTCTTCAGAGTCTATTCGGGAACTCTGAAGGCGGACTCCTCGGCGCTGAATACAACCTCAGGGACAAAGGAAAGGATTGGACAGGTTTTTTATCTCCAGGGGAAAAAACAGGTTCCGGCGCAGGTCCTCGGGCCCGGCGAGCTCGGAGTCGTGGCGAAATTGAAGGATACTAACACAGGGGATACGCTTTCCGATGAGTCCCATCCCATTGTTTTTGATAAGGTTAAATTTGCGGAGCCGATCATTTCCTATGCCATCGCCCCCAAGAGCAAGGGTGACGAGGAAAAGGTCAGTTCGGGTCTCCATAGGATACTAGAGGAAGATCCGACCCTGAGATTTCACAGGGATGAAGAGACAAAGGAGATGCTCCTGTCAGGCATGGGGCAGGTTCATCTGGAGATAACCCTCGAAAGGCTGAAGAGAAAGTTCGGCGTTGATGTCGTGATGAAGACCCCCAAGATACCGTACCGTGAGACGATCAAGGCGCAGGCAAAAACCCAGGGCAGATATAAGAAACAGTCCGGTGGAAGGGGGCAGTATGGGGACTGCTGGATAGAGATAGAACCGCTGCCCAGAGGCGGTGGATATGAATTTCTTGACAAGATTGTGGGCGGGGTGATCCCCCAGCAGTACAGGCCGGCGGTGGAAAAGGGGATCGCGGAGACGATGAAGGAAGGCATCATTGCAGGATATCCGGTGATTGACATGCGTGTCACCTTATACGATGGCTCTTATCATTCCGTGGACTCTTCAGAAATGGCATTCAAAATAGCAGGCTCCATGGCGTTAAAGAAGGCCTTCCTGGAGGCAAAACCCGCATTGCTTGAACCAATCATGAAAGTTGAGGTCACCACTCCGGACGATACCCTCGGCGCTGTCATCGGAGACCTGAATTCAAAGAGAGGAAAGGTCCAGGGAGTGGAACCCCAGGCAGGAGGGAACCAGAAAATAACGGCGCTGGCGCCCATGTCTGAGATGCTGATCTATGCGAATCAACTCCAGAGCATCACCTCCGGAAGGGGCTTATACTCCATGGAATTCTCTCATTATGAGGAAGTGCCGGGGCATCTGGCACAAAAGATCATTGCGGAGAAAGAGGCGAAAAAGACAGAAGAAAACGCTTGACAGAGTTATGAAATATATGTATAATTTTTTTAAATAAGCTTATGTTGCTCTTAAATGGTGAATTTCATAACTGCGAATCCTGAAAGCATACTCTCCATATACTCTCCATATAAATGAACCTCCCCGCCGCAGAGACGGCGGGGTATCCTAAAATAATTTAGCCGTCATGTGCGCAGGCGGGAATCCAGAAAAACAAAAATCTGGATTCCGCATCAAGTGCGGAATGACAGAAATAGGAGGAGGGGCTTATGAATGTATCTCGCCGTAATTTTCTGAAGCTTTCGGGAGGAACATTGGCGCTGGGGTCTTTGGGGGTAAACCTCGACCCTGTCAAAGCATATGCGCAGACATTACGCACCAAAAACGCTAATGAGACCCTCACCATCTGTCCTTACTGCTCCGTGGGCTGCGGGATTATTGTCCATACTAAGGACGGAAAAGTCATCAACACAGAGGGCGATCCGGACCATCCCATCAACGAAGGTACCCTTTGCTCAAAAGGCGCATCCCTCTATCAGATCATAAACAATCCAACACGCCTCACCAAGCCAAGGTATCGTGCTTCTGGCGCCACAGAGTGGAAGGAAGTGGAATGGGACTGGGCCCTGGATGAGATAGCAAAGAGAGTGAAGCAGACCCGGGACAAAACGTTTAAAACAACCTCAAAATCAAAAATAAAAGAAAAACAGCCTGACGGTATGGAAAAAGAGGTCGAAAAAGATTTTGTTGTGAACAGAACAGACGGGATAGCCCATGTGGGGAGCGCAGCCCTGGACAATGAAGAGTGCTACATGCTCCAGAAGCTCCTTCGCTCCTGGGGGCTCGTCTATATAGAACACCAGGCCCGAATATGACACTCTCCAACGGTACCGGCTCTGTCAGAGTCGTTCGGTCGCGGCGCAATGACAAATCACTGGATTGATTTCAAGAATGCGGATGTCATCCTCGTCATGGGGGGTAATCCGGCAGAGAACCACCCCATATCCATGAAGTGGATTATGAAGGCAAAGGAAAACGGCGCAAAACTCATCGTTGTTGACCCCCGTTTCACCAGAACAGCAGCAAAGGCTGACATTTATGCCCCTCTTCGTTCGGGCACCGACATTCCGTTTCTCGGGGGCATGATCAAGTACATCCTTGATAATAACCTCCATTTCAAGGACTATGTCGTCAACTATACCAATGCCTCATTCCTTGTTAACCCCGAGTTTAAAGGACCCGGGCAGCTTGATGGTGTTTTCTCCGGATATGACGAAAAAGGCAGAAAGTATGACAAGAAGACATGGTCCTATCAGATGGATGAGAATGGGATTCCGAAGAAAGACTTCACACTGAAGGACCCGAACTGCGTCTTTCAACTCCTCAAAAAACATTATACCCGCTATACGCTGGATAAGGTTTCATCCATTACAGGGACTCCAAAGGAGAAGCTCGTTGAGGTCTACAAGACCTATGCATCCACAGGAAAACCTGACAAGGCAGGGACCGAGCTCTATGCCATGGGCTGGACTCAGCATACGGTAGGCACTCAGAATGTCAGGACAATGGCTATCATTCAGCTCCTCCTCGGCAATATGGGAATTGCCGGCGGCGGCATCAACGCTCTGAGGGGGGAATCCAATGTTCAGGGTTCAACAGACCATGGGCTTCTCTTCCATATATTGCCGGGCTATAACCCTGTACCGTCTGCTACCATAGCTGACCTCAAGGCATATATTGAAAAATTCACACCAAAGACAAAGGACCCCAAGAGTGTTAACTGGATGGGGAACAGGAACAAATACATTACGAGCTACTTGAAAGCCATATACGGAAACAGCGCCACAAAGGACAATGACTTCGGCTATGCGTGGCTGCCAAAGCTTGACGAAGGGATGGATGCCTCATGGCTCGTGCTCTTTGACCGGATGTTTAAAGGAAAATTTGAAGGATTCTTCGCATGGGGACAGAACCCTGCGTGCTCAAGCGGCAATGCAGGAAAGGTGAGGAAGGCATTTTCAAAATTGAAATGGATGGTGAATGTAAATTTATTCGACAATGAGACAGGCTCCTTCTGGAAAGGCCCTGATATGAAACCTTCTGAAATACAGACAGAGGTTTTCCAACTTCCTGCAGCATCTTCTGTTGAAAAAGAAGGCAGTATCACAAATTCAAGCCGCCTTGCACAATGGAGATATAAGGCCATTGAACCCATAGGTGAATCAAAGCCGGACTCTGAAATAATGAACGAACTTTATTTCAGGGTCAAAAAACTTTACCGGAAGGGCGGCAAGTTCCCTGCTCCCATACTCAACCTTACATGGGATTATGGAGAAAAAGGGCCTGATGGCAGGATCAAAAAGATTGATATACACCGTGTGGCAAAGGAGATCAATGGATATTACCTTGAAGACCTCTTTGACAAGAAGGCAGATCCTCCGAAACAGCTCGGGAAGAAAGGCCAGCTCATGACTAATTTCGTCACGCTTCAGGCAGATGGCACTACATCCTGCGGCAACTGGATATACTCCGGCAGTTATACCGAGAAGGACGATAAGATCATCAATATGATGGCGAGGAGAGGAAAGGATGATCCCACAGGCCTTGGATTGTATCCGGGCTGGGCATGGTGCTGGCCTGTGAACAGAAAGATAATCTATAACCGTGCGTCTGTTGACCTGCAGGGAAATCCATGGGATCCCAGGCGCGCGATTCTAAAATGGAACCCCACTAAGGAGAATCCTGCTACCCAGAAGCCCGGGGTCTGGGAAGGCGATGTGCCTGACGGACCTGCACCGCCCATGGCTGATGAAAAAGCCGGCAAGTATCCTTTTATCATGAGGCCGGACGGCATGGGAGCAATATTTGGACCTGGACTTGCAGACGGCCCATTCCCCGAGCACTATGAGCCGCTGGAATGCCCCGTCCAGGAGAACCCGATGTCCGGGAAGCACAGGATAAACCCGGCAATAAAGCTCTTTTACGGCGTTACAGGACCTCACGCCATGCCCGCAAAAGATGGGGGGCTTCCAGAGGACATATTCTTCTCATGCGATATAAGATTTCCATATGTAGCCACCACCTACCGTGTATCAGAGCACTGGCAGACAGGGGTTTTGACGAGGCATCAGCCGTGGCAGCTCGAGATGCAGCCGCAGCAGTTCGTGGAGATAAGCAAAGAGCTTGCCGATGAGAAGAAGATCAAAAACGGCGACAGGGTCATTGTATCCTCAGGTCGCGGCAAGGTATGGGCGATCGCGATGGTTACGGACAGGTTCAAGCCCTTTAAGGTCATGGCAGCTACAGTTCACCAGGTTGGGCTTTCATGGCACTTTGGGTGGCAGTATCCTGAAGACGGCAGCTCGGGGGATAGCTCAAATCTCCTTACACCCACCATCGGCGATGCAAACACAATGATACCTGAATCAAAGGCCTTTATGGTCAATGTGGAAAAGGCATAGGGGGTGAATGCAATGACACAAGCAAGAAAATCGTTACTTATTTCTCCGGAGTTATGCATAGGATGCAGAGGCTGCCAGACCGCCTGCAAGTCATGGAACCAGCTTCCCGGTCAGAAAACCAATAATACCGGCACGTTCCAGAACCCTCCGGATCTCACTGCCACTCTTTTTAATATGATCCGTTTTGTTGAGCTGCCTTCGGAGGCAAATATGATGCGATGGCTCTTTGTGAGCAGAAGGTGCATGCACTGCGGAGACGCAGGATGCATGAAGATATGTCCTGCGCCCGGCGCCCTCTACAAGACAAAAGAGGGGGCAGTGGCATTTAACAAAGAGAAATGCATCGACTGCAAGCTCTGCGTGGCAGGATGTCCCTTTGACGTTCCCCGCTTTGATGAAAAGGGCAAGGTAACCAAGTGCCATCTCTGCTTCGACAGGATAGCAGAGGGACTTCAGCCTGTGTGCGCAAAAACTTGTCCTACCGGGGCCATACGCTACGGCGAAAGGGATTCCATGATAGGATCTGCGAAAAAGGCGGGATATGCAAAGGTATACGGAGAGACTGACCTCGACGGCCTTGGAGTCATTTACGCGTTCAAAGATGCTCCGAAGCTCTACGGGCTGAGTGAGAAGCCGGAGATACCCGAGAGCTTGGTGTTCTCGCATAATGTCTTGAAACCCCTTGCCTATATCGGCCTGGGAGGCGCAGTCGCTGCGTCTCTCCTCCATTATGTTGCCATCGGTCCCAAGAAGGATGAGGAGGTGAAAAAAGATGAGTAATAACATGGTTAAAAAGGCAAATTCCTTTGAAATATTCAACCATTGGCTGCTTACGGTAAGCTTCTTCATACTCACCATAAGCGGCTACGCTTTCCTTTTCCATCTCGAGCAGGTGGGGTCTGTCTTCGGAGGGTTCAACCTGATGAAGGACATCCACAATTGGGCAGGCGTGGTTTTCGGGGTCTCCCTGATCTTTTCCATCTTCAACTACCTTCCTGTCTCCCTGAAATTCACCTCTGACGACTTTGCCTGGTTTATGAAAGGCGGCGGATACCTTTCCAAAAGAAGCATTACAGTGCCGCCCCAGGACGAACTCAATGCGGGACAGAAACTTTATTACCTTGTTGTTCTTCTCACAGGCATCGGCATCTCTGTCTCAGGCATCGTGATATGGCTGAGGCCTGTTGCTCAAAACGTGAATACATGGGTCCTCTTTTCACATTTGGTGCATAACATAACTTTTGATGTGATGGTCGTTGCGATTCCTGTTCACATCTATCTGGCGACCCTCGCCAATCCGGGCACATTCAGGATAATGGTGTACGGCACAGTCCCCCTTTCCTGGGCAAAGAAACGCCATGCAAAGTGGGTCCAGAGGATGGGCTTTTAACTCTTGCTGATAAAAGGCAGGGCAGGAGAACACTGCCCTGCCTTAACCCCTGTTGTCGGGCGCTGTTAATTCGCCGGGGCTAATCCGTTAGGGATGACAGGCCCTTTCTCCCGGTATCGTTGCCCTGTCAGAGAGGAATTCCCAGTGAGAAAACTGATAATCCTATCTCTCCTCCTGGTTGCCGCGTATTCCTCCGCTGCTGAGAAGAGATACGTTGTGCCTCTTGAGGATTCTCCGTCCCTGGGCCCTGCAGATGCGCCGGTCACCATAATCGAGTTTCTTGACTATCAGTGACCACACTGTGTTGGGGTCGGTCCGACCGTCAAGAAAATAATGGCAGCTTATGGGGGAAAGGTGCGGCTGGTGATAAAGAATTACCCTTACAAGTACCGCGACTATTCCCATATTGCGGCAGAGGCTTCCCTTGCAGCCAGGGACCAGAACAAGTTCTGGAAGATGCACGACCTTCTGCTCAAGAAATCTCCCGAGCTTGACCGGAATAGTCTCATCAAATATGCTCAAGAAATAGGACTTGATGTTAAAAAATTCACGGATTCCATTGACAAGATGAAGCATTCAAGTATCATTAATACCCTGGATGAGGTCATAGAATTTTTCAATGACGGAGGAGGCAAGGGGAACAAGGCGCTGAAACCGCTGGGACTCAGCGCTGAGGAGAAAAAATCTCTGAAGGCATTTCTTACAGAGGCGCTGGCCGGCGAGGAAATAACCTTAAAATACCCTGAAATCCCATAAAGAGTAATGATTACCATCGAAGAGCTTGCTGAACAGAGACCACATTTAAAAAATGCCCTCGGGCTTTATGCAAAGGTCACGGAGTTCACCCGGTTGACAGGGGAGACGAATACCTCCACTCCCTCTCCCGGGGACATATGCTATCCTCCAGGATCCGTCGAGCCTCTTTTTGAATCCTTCTCATCCAGCTTTGATGTACCCATGGACATACTGGCTCCGCTTAAGGAAGCGATGAAATTAGGTCAGGTGGATCTTACCAGGCTTCCCTTAAATGAAACCCCTGCTTTCTCCCTTCCCTATCACGAGGATGAACTTGCAAACCTTCTTTTCCTCATCAGCAGACCATTTTTTCTGAGTCTCGGCAGTCCGTTGAATGTTTCTTCCCTGTTCTGGGAAGAAGGCAGGTGTCCGGTCTGTAACGCTGTCCCCTCTCTCTCCTTCATCAGACAGGAAGAGGGAAAGACGCTCTTCTGTTCCTACTGTTCAAGCCGTGGCACGTGGCACAGAATCGGCTGTCCCGGGTGTCGGAACAGGGACGCAAGGAAACTGGAGCTCATTGAGGTGGAACAGGAAAAGGGGTTCAGGATAGACCTCTGCAATGAATGCAGAAGCTATATAAAAACCATGGACGAGAGCCTTCTCAGTGAGTACACCCCCGAACTTCTTGATATCATAAGCCTTCCTTTAGATATTATTGCCCAAGGCAAAGGCTATAGCCGTCATTCACCTAACCCGATAGGGATTAAGAAAATGACATAGCAATTTCTCCTCTTCAGCCGTTGGCGGAAAGCTCAGGACCGGCTCCCCCGGCGAGTTTGTCCTTACCGGCATTATCGCCTTCGTCGCCTTCATCGTCCTGGGCTCCTTCAGCCTCGACACCGAGAGGAGGAAATGGCAGAACCTGCACAGAAAAGGAATTGCGGACAAAAAGGAGTACTACACGAACAGGTTCAACTTCTTCTGAGGAAGGAAATACCTAAAGACTATATATAAAGAAAATATTTAATACCTACACCTTCAGGATCAGGCTTCCCCTGGAATGATGGGACATGTGTCAGTTCATTTGACAATGTCCTTATAGTCAAATATGATTTAATTAAGTTCGGAAAGAGATGTGTATTTGACCGAATTTGGCTGCTAAATTTTATATGCCGAAGGGAGGATGCGCAATGAAAGACGCTCGCATATCAACAGGAATCAGCGGGTTGGATAAAATTTTTGAGGGCGGGTTCATGCCGTCTTCAAGGATTTTATCATAGGAGGGCCGGGAACCGGCAAGACGATCCTCTCGCTTCAGTTCATGAGCGAAAGGTCTGATGGAAACACAAAAAGATTAAAGAGGATATTCAGATGAGCCGGTTCAAACAGAGCGTGCGTTTCGGTCTCGTTGAAGCCTTTCTGCTTTTCACGATTCTCGCGTTCGGTATAAACCTCGGCATTGATTACTATACCGCAAAAACTTCTACAAAAAAAATAGCGCACAGACTTTTCGACAAGCATGTCTTGCTGATCTCTTCCGAACTGAACTCGATAAACAACCCCGTTAATCTCATAGTGGCCCTGGGCCGTAGCAAAGCAAAAGATCAAGGAGCCGGAATGGCGGATGATTGGCGTTCCGCAAACCGCATCTTTATGCCCATCATGAAGGAATATCCGTTCGTTACTTCCATAAATTATGGAAACGACAGGGGGGATGGGTATCTGATCCTGCGAGTCGGTACGACGTGGAAAAATCGCATCAAACGCGCTTCAGAACCTGGGGTGGTCACATGGATAACCCTCACTGGAGACGGCACAGCAGGCAGCGTCGTCCGTACGCCTGACGATTATGACCCGCGGAAGCGGCCATGGTACGGCATTGCCGCGGATGATGTCCGCTGGAGCAGGCCGTATGTTTTCAGGACGACACGTGATCTCGGCGTGACCGCCTCGTTCAGGATATCCCCCCATGAAGTTCTCGGCGTCGACATTATGCTGAAAGACCTGTCCCGGATGCTCGAAACGCTCAGCGCCCAGGAAGAGATATCGCTCTCTCTGGTGGACAGAGATGGATATATATGGGCAGACTCGGATGTTCATGCTTTTGAAATGCGTCTTGCCGAAACCGGAGCCGCGCCCCGGATAACAGAAGAAGGTCACGAAGCAGTCCGATCCATTATCCAGACAGTAGAAACCGGCTCCGGAGGAAACCGGTCTAATGCCGATATTCATTTGAAAGGATATTTTCACAGCGCCGTGAAAAACGTCGCCCTTGCGGGTTCCGGCTCCGTCTACCTTGTTTCCCTCAGCAGGCAGAGCAGGGACATGCACGGATTTCTGCGTTTGATGTCAATAAAAACAAGTCTTTTTGTTCTGCTTTTGGCGGTATTCGGTTATCTTTTTGCGGCGAGGTATCTGCTGCCGATCCGTAAAATAACCGAAGCCGTCGTCGGCTGCCAGTCGGATGAAAAGGTGGAGCTGCCTGTCTTCGCACGAAACGACGAGATAGGAAAACTGTCCCTGGAATTCCGAAGGATGACAGAGGTGATTGGCGAACGAAACAGCGCTCTTCAGACATCGGAGACACGGTATCGCGAAATATGCGCTCAGTTCCACGCCCTGCTCGATGCAATCCCGGATAACCTCACGCTTCAGTCTCCGGACCTCAGGGTACTCTGGGCAAACAACGGCGCTGCGGCAGGGCTTGGGAAAAAGGAGTCGGATATTGTCGGAAACTACTGCTACGCTCTCTGGCACAACAGGGAGACACCCTGCGAGATTTGCCCTGTGCTCAGGAGCTTTCAAACCGGCGAGCCTGCCTTGGAGACCGTCACGACACCAGACGGCAGGATATGGGAGCTTCGGACCGTTCCTATCAAGGAAGAAGGCCGCGTCGTGAATGTGGTCGAGATGGGCAGGGACATCACCGAGCACAAGAAGCTCGAGGCGCAGTATCTCCAGTCCCAGAAGATGGAGGTGGTAGGCCAGCTCGCAGGCGGCGTAGCGCATGATTTCAACAACATCCTAACGGCCATTGTCGGCTACGGCCACCTGGCTCTCATGAAAACGGCGGCTGACGATCCTGTGCGGCTGAACATAGAGAACATGCTCGAAGCAGCAGACAGGGCCGCCCATCTGACCAAAGAGCTGCTTCTGTTCAGCAGAAAACAGGTGAGCGACCGGAAGCCTGCTGACCTGAACAAGATCGTAAAAAGGGTCGAAAAATTCCTGGGCCGGGTAATCGGCGAGGACATATCCTTTACGGTCCGTCCGGACGACGCAGCCCTGCCCGTGCTTGCCGACAGCCATCAGATGGAGCAGGTGCTTATGAACCTTGCGACAAACGCGCGGGACGCCATGCCTGAGGGCGGCGCCTTTACGATTCAAGCAGAAAAGGTGAATCTGAACGAAGACTTCACAAAAGCCCACGGCTACGGAAAGCCGGGCGCGTACGCGCTTTTGACCGTATCGGACACCGGCCAGGGCATGGACGAGAAGACGCGGCAGCGAATCTTCGAGCCCTTTTTTACGACCAAGGAAGTCGGCAAGGGCACCGGCCTCGGCCTTGCCGTGGTCTACGGCATTATTAAACAGCATGACGGTTTTATCAATGTATATAGCGAGCCAGGCAAAGGCACGACGTTCAGAATATACCTGCCGCTCGTCCGGGCCGCGGCAACGGAGGAGACGCCGATTAAAAAAGAAGCTCCGGCCGGCAGAGGCACAGAGACGATCCTGCTTGCCGAGGACGACGATGCGCTCAGGAAGCTTGCCGTGACCGTGCTCACCCATTACGGCTATACAGTGATCGCAGCGGCAGACGGCGAGGATGCGGTGAGGAAGTTCAGGGAGAACCAGAACAGCATTCATCTCCTTCTGTTCGACCTTATCATGCCGAAAATGAACGGCAAGGAAGCCTGCGACGAGATACGGAAGCTGAAGCCGGACGTGAAGGTGATCTTCGCCAGCGGCTACGCGCCCGACATGATGCATCGGAAGGTGAAGCTCGAAAACCACGCGGTCCTCATCTTCAAGCCCGTGTCGCCGAACGAGCTATTGAAGAAAGTACGGAGCGTGCTAGACGGGGCAATACAATAGATAATGGGAGGTGTTTTACGAAGCAGAAGGCCGTACAAACCTCCCTTTGACCATGAAAAGGTGTTCAAAATAATCACCGAGGGCGACGGAAGTACCATGCCTGAGCATTTTGAC